>WRKZ01000001.1 GCA_009777835.1 Oscillospiraceae bacterium
TTCCAGTCATTGACAACACCGTAAAGTGCGGTAGAACCGGTCCAGTTCCATTGAGGGCTTTGTCCCGGGGCACTGGTGTCCCATTGGTTGGTTCTTGCTTTAGGTTCGTTCAACCCTTCAAAAATCAGTTTTTCGTTGTAATCTTTGAAACGGTTAGCGATTTGTGTCCAGAGTGCAGTTACTGCCTGTCTGCCCGCCGCAGCTTCGGCGGAACTGTTTGGACGCATGATGTATTCCTCATGGTGGGTGTTCAGAATGATATACATATCTTCTCTTACCGCCATGTCAACGATTGACTGAACATGCTCCATCCATCTGGGGTCGATTACGTAGTTGGGTGCGCTTCCCGTTGCTTTATACCAGGTAACGGGGATTCTGATAGAGTTGAATCCTGCGCCTTTGACGGCAGAAATGAGTTCCTGTGTTGTGCGGAATCGTCTGTCGGTGTTCCACACGGTTTCTACTGCCGAGGGGTTGTTGAAATCTTGCAATGCCGCACTGGGTGCCGCCGGATTGCTTGAGCTGTGAGCGTCGAGCGTGTTACCGAGGTTCCAGCCGATTCCGATTTCGTTTACCAGAGTAGCGGCAGAAATGTTTCTGAACGGGGTGTGAACTACAGGGGGAAGGGAAGTGGTAATTGTGCATCCCGAACAGCTTGACGGACAGTAAGCTGTGATTGTCAGTCCGGTAATCAGCAATTCTGCCTGGGAAGCCCCGCCGACTCTGTATCGTAATATTTCGTTCGATATATTAGATGCGATTACGTCGTGGGAGATTGCGCCGGTGGTTAAGGTGAAATCGGCATTGACCGGTACAGAGGCGGTTGCGAGTGATGCACCGGAATTGGTACCCGCAACGTTGAGTGCACCCGAAATGGCATTAATCCACACGGATTGCGTTCCGGTTCCGGTAGTTACTTTGCCGGTAGCTTCAAATACGTATGAGTGTCCGGCTTTTGTGTTGAGTCCCGACAGAAGAATGTCGATTCCCTGTGAGGTGCCGCCGCGCCCTGATATTTCAATAGTAAAAGGGGGTTCGAGAATGTTGGTTATGCGAACGCCGCCGTTACTCTTCAGAAGTGGGTGTACGCTTGCGGCAATTGCCGAACTTGTGTTGTTGGGGTTTCCGCCGTAAAGGTGAATATTGCGATCGGTTGCCATGTTGTAAATCACGTTGGGGGTGCCTACGATTACACCTTCTTCAACCCAACGAGCGTAAACGGTGCTATCTGATGTGAACAGCGTTCCGTCAGAAGAACCGGGCATGATTCGGTTGCCCCCGCTTGATTCCGAAGTATCGAACCATCCTGTGAAAGTGAATCCGCTTCTTACGGGGTTAGCAGGGAAATTCGCGCTGTTGATTCTGCCGAGTCCGTTGGTTTCTACAACAATACCCGTAGGACTCCCTGCATAGTTTAAATTGAATGTGATTTGGAAGCGATTGTTATTGTTTCCGGTCTCGCTCGAAGTCGCACTTTCCGAAGTTCCGGTAGTTCCCGAAGCCGTGGTGTCGCTGTCGGAAGTTGCAGAGGTTTCGGATGTGTTTGAATCGCCGGAAGTCGATGAAGTTTCGGAGGTGTTTGAGTCTCCCGAAGTGGTGCTTCCCGAAGTACCTGAAGTTCCCGAAGTATCGGAGGTCGTGCTTACCGAAGTTCCGGACGTTCCCGAAGTTGTGCTGCTTTGGGTTTCGCCGGAAATCGTACTGCCGGAAGTTCCCGAAGTCGTGCTTACCGAAGTCCCGGACGTTCCGGACGTGTTTGAATCTCCCGAAATCGTACTGCCGGAAGTCCCCGAAGTCGTGCTTACCGAAGTCCCGGACGTTCCGGAAATTCCCGAAGTCGTGCTGCCGGAAGTCCCCGAAGTTGTACTGCCGGAAGTCCCCGAGGCCGTACTGCCGGACGTTCCGCCCGAATTCGTGGAAGCCGCGCTTGTTGTAGCCGTGCTTGACGTGGTGGAGGTGTTGGTATCACCGCCGCCGTCGCACTGCGAGCAGTTCGCGAGGTCGTGAGTGCTGAAGTAGCTGTTCATTTTTGCGAGGAGTTTGAGGATTTCCAGTACGTCGGAAATCGCCGGGGTCGCGCCTTTTGATTGGAAGGTTGCGGCTTTCAACGCCCTGTCGCCGCCGCTCGTGACTGCGCTGTTCATTTTCGCCAGACACTTCAAGATTTCGAGGGCATCGGCAATCGCGATTGTGCCGTTTCCGTCAACGTCGCCGCAGGAATACACCGGGACTGTGACCGAAGCCGCCGTCGGCGTAAACATGGTCGCGAGCATTGACGCGAGCATCGCTGTCGTAAGTAAAACCGATATGATTTTCCTTTTCATGGTAAATGAGTTCCTCCTTTTAAATTTAAATTACAAAATTATACATACCCTTGACTGTTAGCATACAATAGGTATACAAAATTAGTTTAACATACTTTCCCGGGTTTGTCAAGCGGAATTCCGTGCTTTTTTGCGCCGGTTTTGTAAGTGAAGAGCCGCCAAACCTATCGTGAACATCACGGTGATTCCCGCCGTTGGCGGAATGTTTTCCTGTAAGCCTTGTAAAATGCCGATTCTCGTCGATTCGCCGGAGTCTTGTTCGGAATTATTTTCTATGGCTGCGATTGTTGTAGTGGGAGAGTTGAAAACCGTAGCACGAACGCTTGTCGCTTTGATTCCGTTGGTGGCATGGTTAATCAGGATTTCCCCCCAGTCGGAAGATAAGGTCGAACCGTTCCAGGTGATTGCAATGTCGAGGTATTCTACCGGGCTTCCGTTGCCTTTCCATGACCAACCGAGGTATCCGACGCTCTTTTCTTTGCAATAAGCCAGGATTTCTTGGAATGCCACGTCCTGCGTGACGGAGTTGCCGGTGTGTTTATGCCCGAACTCACCGATTACAAGCGGAACATTCAACGCTAATGCACGGTCGATATTGTCTCTGACCATTGCAGATGTGCCGCCGGCGTATTCGTACATATGAATTGAGAACATGGTGTTTGCTAACGTATCAGCCTCGAAAACCGCTTTTCCGCCGTCAAAAAGGCTCTGCGGATATTGTCCCCAACCGGCGCAATCCACCATGAGGGTGTTTTTTATTCCCGCATTGCGAAGTGCAGGAATAGCCTTCAAATAGCCGTTGCGCCAACCTGCGGTATTCCAGTCGCCGTACCATTCATTTGCGATGTTTACGATTACATACGCCTCATTCCCGATTAGTACGTCCTTGATTTCAATCCAGTAATCTACCGCCGCCATTAAATCGGCTTCATCGTTTCGTCCCGTTGCATCGTGGATTTCAAGAACCGCTACCATTCCCAACTCTTTACAACGATTCACCAACCACTGAACCTCGGCTTGGCTGTCTTTCGTCCACTGTCTGCCGTTGGAAAGCACAATCCGCACCGTATTGCTCCCCGTTGCGGCGATTGCCGTCAAAGCGGTGTTACGCTCACCCTTGAACCAGGTGTGTGCATGATTGACCCCCCGCATTATGAATTCGGTTCCGTTAGCATCGAGGAGTTTCGTTCCGGATACCGAGAATCCGCCTGTCGGTTGAGAAATCGGAGTCCACCTTGCCCAGACGGTAGCGTCATTGTCGAAAACAGTGCCGGTTGACGTTCCCGATATAACCTGTGTTCCGCCGGTTTGTGCCGTGAACCATCCTGCAAAGGTGTGTCCGCTCAAAGTGGGTTCGGGCAGACGAGTAGTCAGTACACCGGGTGCAGTCCCGGAACTTGTTCTGTAAGATGGTTGCGCATCCGCAGGAAGAGTCCCGCCGTTCGTGTTAAGGGTAATTGTGTACCGTATAACTCCTACAGTCGCACTTGAACTCGTTGCGGAAGTACCCGAAGTACTCGCCGAGCTTGGAACAGTCTCGCTTGCACTTGTTGCAGAAGTACTCGAAGTACTCGCCGTGCTTGAAACAGTCTCGCTTGCACTTGTTGCAGAAGTAACCGAAGTACTCGTCGCGCTTGAAACAGTCGCGCTTGAACTTGTTGCGGAAGTAATCGATGTACTCGCCGAACTCGAAGCAGTCGTGTTTGAACTTGTTGCGGAAGTAACCGATGTACTCGCCGAGCTTGAAACAGTCGTGTTTGAACTTGTTACGGAAGTAACCGAAGTACTTGTCGCGCTTGAAACAGACGTGTTTGAACTTGTTGCGGAAGTAATCGAAGTACTCGCCGAACTCGAAACAGTCGTGTTTGCACTTGTTGCGGAAATAGTCGCAGAGTTTGAAGTAGCCGCGCTTGAAGTTGTTTCTGAGGTAGTCGTGTCGCTTGAATCGGTCGAGACCGCACCGCCGTTACAATGGGTGCAGGAATCCGCATTATGCGCGGAGAAGTAGCTGTTCATCTTCGCGAGGAGTTTCAGAATCTCCAACACGTCGGAAATTGCGGGTGACGTGCCTTTTGACTGAAAGGTTGCGGCTTTCAATGCCCTTTCGCCGCCATTTTCCACTGCACTGCTCATTTTCGCCAGGGATTTGAGAATTTCCAGGGCATCGGCTATAGCGATTGTGCCGTTTCCGTCAACATCGCCGCAGGAATATGACGGAACCGAGACCGAGGCGTTCACCGATGTGAACATAGTAGCGAAGAAGGATACCGTCATCGACAGTGTAAGTAAAACAGAGATGAGTTTTTCTTTAATAGATTTCATGCTTGAAAACCGTGGCCTTTCTTAATTAAATTTCAGGTGATTTTGCTTTCCATATTCGCAAGGTGTTTGAGAATCTCCAAAACGTCGGCTATACCGGGATTATTTGCGGTATGACTGACCATTGACGACATTCCCGCAAGGAATTTCAGGATTTCTAACGCATCGGCTATAGTGGTGAGTCCGTCACCGTTTATATCGCCGTTCATATAGACCCCGCAACTGCAACATTCGACACAGCCGTCACAATTTTTACACCATGGGATTCCGTAATCGAGGAGACAGTCTTCCCCCCAACCGCAATCGCCGCAATGCGGGAAAATGTCGCAGTCCTCACAGTATTTGCAAATCGGGCAGAATGAAACACTCACCTCGCACTCGACGCATACGTCTTCCGTGCAAATCACGAGTTCGAGACAGCAACGCAGGCAATTATCGCACTTTTCGCACCAATCGATGCCTTCGTTGAAGTTGAGGCAGTCCAATCCGTTTTTGCAGACCGAACAATGCGGGACTACATCGCAATCTTCGCACCAGTCACAGTAAACGCATATGTCAAAGCTGATTATACCGCACTTCACACATTCAAGCGGGACACACTCACAACAGATTTCGCAGTTATTGCAGTCGTCACACCAGGGAATCTCAAGCGATTCGGCGCAATCTCGGCTGATTTCACAGCCGCGGCAATGCGGGAAGATATCGCAGTTTGAGCAACGGTTACATTCGGGGCAAATCTCGAACTCATCGCTTCCGCACTGAACGCATACGTTCACCACCACACAATCGCAACAGAGTAAGCAGTTATCGCACTCATCACACCAACCGATTTCTTTGTCCGTCGCACAGAGATAGCAGAGTTTACAATCGTCACAATGGGGATTTTTGTCACAATTTACGCACCAACTGCAATCGGGACAGATATCATTATCGCTTTTCCCGCACCTGAAACACGCGGGAGGAGGTTCACACACGCAACAGTCTTCGCAGTTATTGCAGTCGTCACACCAGGGAATACCGTAATACGATTTCAGGCAATCGCTCCCGATTTTACAACCCTCACAATGCGGGAAGGTGTCGCACCGCTCGCACCAACTGCACAAGTCGCAGATGTTGAAGTCGTTACCGCCGCACTGAACGCATACAGGTGTCGGAATGTCGTTACATACGCAACAGTCTTCGCAGTTATCGCACTCTTCACACCAGTCGATTCCCTCTAATTCCAGGCAATCCCTGCCGAAGCCGCACCCGTCACAATGCGGGAAGGTGTCACATTCCGCACAGAATCGGCAAATCGGGCAGAACACATCGCTCTCTCCGCAATTGGAACAAGTCCCGACCGGGTCGAAGTTGTCGCAATCACAGCAATCTTCGCAGCTGCTGCAATTCCAGCACCACAATTCGCCGATTGCGTTTACGCAATCCTGCCCCCTTTGGCATTCCGAACAACGGTCGTAGTAGTCGCACGCTTCGCAATAACCGCAGATTCCGCACAGCAGATTGAGTTCGCCGCAAGCGATACATTCGCCCAAGTATTTCAATAATTCGCAGATACACAGACAGCTACACTGTCCGCAGTCGGCACACCATATATCGGGATGTTCGGAACAAATGCGGCATTTTTCGCAGATATCGTCGCAATTGTCGCAGACTTTGCACCATTCACCCGTTTCGGACGATTTAATGCAGTCACTGCATTTTGAACAGATTCCACACGCAATTTTGCGGACAAGACATTCGATACAGCAGGTACAGCAATCAGAACAGTTGTTGCAGGTATTGCACCAGTCGGGGGCGCAGTCTTCCCCGATTTGACAGCCTGAACAATGCGCGGTCGTTACCAGAGCATCACAATCGGCACACCAACCGCACACTCGACAGATCGTTTCGGATTCAAGTTTGCAGTGTTTGCAGATTGCCGTAGTTTCGGCAGTATATGTATGTTCGTCCGAATGTGGCGAAGCAATCGCAACCGCCGGGAACAAGGAAATCGCAACGGCGAATGTAAGAAATAACGATAAAACACGGTTTTTCAATTTAGAAACCTCCTACTTTCTTAATTTTTAATTTTTCATTTTTTGTAATATTAAACAAAACGCGGACTGCTCATCGTTTAAAACTAAGAGAAGTCCGCTGTTCTTGTTTGGCTTAACCGGGAACAATCGCGTCTACCGGGCAGGAATCAACACACGCGCCGCAGCTGATGCAGTCCTCATTAATGCTGTATTTGCCATCGCCTTCTTTAATCGCGCCTACCGGACAATCGGGAGCGCACGCACCGCAGCTGATGCAATCGTCATTAATACTGTACATGACTATTTCCTCCTTATATTATTTTGATTTTTTAACTCCGTAAATCCTGACGGATTATACCATGATATTCAAAAAAGTATATCATAGAATTTTTAACTTGTCAAGCGAAACGCTCAAAGTATTTCGCTGTAACTTCCTAAATAATGGAAGTCGTCGCAAAAGTCGTTCAACTCACGCAGTGCCTGGATAATCGCCGGCGAATATATCGGTGTTTCCAGGTCGAAATAAAACATGAACTCGAAATCACGGTCGGGAATCGGGCGGCTTTCCAGTTTAATCAAGTTGATTCCGTGGATATTCAGCCGCGAAAGAATGTGGTGAAGCGAACCCGGCTTATGCGGAATCGTCAGCATAAGGCTGGTCTTATCTGCGCCGGGATAAATTGCCAAATCCTTCGATATGCAGATGAATCGGGTGTAGTTGTTGCCTTTATCCTGAACAGAATCGGCAATGCGGGATAATCCGTAGAGTGCCGCACAATTGCTCGAAGACAGGGCGGCTATGTCGTTACGTTCGGATTCGGCAACGATTTTCGCTGAAACCGCTGTGTTTTCGCAGATTTTCACTTCCCACCCATGCGACTTTATAAAGTCGGAACATTGGGCAATCGCCTGTTCGTGTGAGTAAACCTCTTTTATAGCCGATAATTCAGTCTTGTTTTTCGAAAGCAAGCAGTGGTCGATTTTCAGGCGAACGCTCCTCACTATGCTGAACGGGTAGAGCATCATCAAGTCGTAGACCTTGTTGATTGAACCTGCCGTGCTGTTTTCGAGCGGGAGAACACCGTATTCACACATTCCGTTGTTAACCGCAGAGAAAACCCCCTCAAAAGAATTGAAGTACATGATGTTCGGCAGGGTGAAGAGTTTTTCGCTCGCCAGTTGTGAATACGCACCTTCGGTTCCTTGACAGGCAACGACTGCACGTTCGGGGAAGACTTTATTGCTGTTTTGCACTGCATTTTCGATTTTGCCGATTAGCGGGCAAGCCGTGTTGAGAATCCGTTCTTGTTCGGCGCGGCTCGCATCGAACAGCGTCGAATAAAATGCCGTAATGTATGCTTCCCTGCCTTTTCCTGTTTTGAGGGACAGGTCGTAGAGTTTTTGACGTTCGCGCGAGGGGTCGAACACGGGAATATTGTTTTGCTGTTTATACGCAGCGATTTCGGTGGATATATCCAACCGTTTCTCGAACAGGGCCGCTAACGCGTCATCCACTTCATCGATTTTTTTACGTAAATCTTGCAGACTCATGGTTATTTACTCCTTCTTAATTTTGGACGTTTAATTTTGGTCGTTTCTGAAGTTTCTTTAAATTATATTATACACGAGTAAAATTTCCCTGTCAAGTGATATATTTTTTTCAAACCGTCAGAGTTTCAATCCGCGGAACTCGTGCCGCTACCGAGCAAGTCACCTCATAAGGAATTGTTCCTATGGAGCGGGCTATCTGAGCAATATTGATTTCACTGCTTGGATTTGAATAACCCGGGCAATCCGAATAAATCACGGCTTCACTGCCGACCTTCACCCCTTTAATCTCCGTAACGTCAACTATGGTGTAATCCATGCAGACCTTCCCGCAGACCGGTGCGAATTTTCCGTTAATGCGGAATTTTCCGCCTTTGCAATCGCTCGAATGTAGGCGGGAGTACCCGTCGGCATACCCCACGGGAATTACCGCCAGCGTTTTCGGTGAATCGGTGACAAACGCACGATTATAACCCACGTCAACCCCCGCACCAACCTCACGAATTTGTGTCACAACCGATTTCAGCGACATCACCGGGCGAAGGGTGGGCATATCCGCCGATGAATCAGGGTGGAATCCGTATAGCGCAAGTCCCGTCCGTACGAAATCGCCGCCGAAATCACGATGATAGAGTGTTCCGGCTGAATTTTGACTGTGGGATTTCAGATTATACTTCTTGATTAATTGAGCGAATTTATACTGTTGGTTTACAGTGAATTCGACATCATCGGGTTCGGATGAGTCGGCACTCGAAAAGTGGGTGAACAACGCCTCGCACTTTAGCTTGCCCGATTGAGTCAATTCCAGGATTTGTTCCAGCTCTTCCGGTGAACCCACCCCGAATCGGCTCATTCCCGTATCGATTTTGACGTGACAGCGGAGTTCTTCCGCAAGGTTGAGCTTTTCGAGTTGTTCCTGCAATGCTTTCGCTTGTTCCAAGCTGACCACCGTTTGTATGAATCGGTTTGAGACGATTCTTTCCGCGAGATTCTTGTCTGCGGGGCTTACCCCGAAAATCAGAATATCCCCGTCGGGGACTATGTTTCGGATTTGCTCGGCTTCTTCCGGGCTGAAAACCGCAAAATGACGGACACCGTTGCGGTATAAACACGCACTGATGCTTTTTATTCCGTGACCGTAGGCGTTGGCTTTCACTACGGCTATGATTTCCTTGCCGTCGGCAACGCTTTTGATTGCTTTAAGATTGTGGATTAGCGCGCTCAAATTGATTTCGGCGCGGGTTAAAATCGAATTTATTGTAATCCCCCCTTGAAATAAACTTTATCATGTGGTATTATATTAATACGCAGGACATATCTTGCGTATTAACTTAACTCCGAAAATTCCTACGGAATTTTCTCCGCAGGGCGAGCAAAGCCCGCCCTTTAGCACTCTGTTATACCATTTTTCGAAGAAAAACGGTATAACCTAATAAATAGTAGAAGGTCATAATAATGGAAAAAATCCTCGATAAAGTAAAAGACTTCTTCACGAAACCCGCCCGCAAGAGCGTTCGGCGGAGAAGCAACTGGTATATCTACTTAATCAGCTTTGCATCGACCCTGGCATTTCTCTTGCTGATTGTTTTGGCATTCCAGGATTTGCTGTTTTCGCACACACCGAACGGTTATAATGACGGGTGGGGGCCGCAAAATTACACCCCCGAAAAAGAACTCGATGTCTCAATCTTGTTTATGATGGGGGAATCGCAAGGCGCCCCCCCCGATAAGTATATGTTGGTAAATTATCGCCCGAAAGACGGTGCGATTGTACTCGTCCCGTTAAATCCGCATACCCGACTGACAGGGACGGACGGCAACGGCAAAATCACCGATTTATACGCTTCCGGTGGGGCGAAATCGGTGGTTGCGGGAATTGAAAAAACGCTCGGCATCAAGTGCCGATTCGTGCAGTTTGAGCGTTCGTCGTTCACGAGTTTCGCCTTCACACTCGGGAAATTCTACGTCAATGCCATAGTGGATTTTGATTGGGAGTCAAACGGTGAGCGATTAGTCATCACGAAAGGCGAACACGCCCTCACCGGCAGCGACCTGTTCAGTTATATTATTTACGCGACTTTTCCGCCGGAACATGACGGTTACGATTTAACCATGAGCGGCGAGATTGTAAAGTCGTTGGTCAACACTAACCTCAAGGGCATGGACGTTGAAGCGATTTACGGCGCGTTTATGAAAATCGTCAACAATGCCAACACCGACTTAACTTCCGCCGATTATCGGACGTATCAGCAAGCCCTTTACTACACTTCGCAAAGTGCGGGAAATCCCGCTCATTATTATCTGCCTTCGGGTGAGTATGACGGCGAAGAATTTGTCCTGTCTAATCAGACAATTGCCGATATTCTCAAGGAGTTTAATCTGTTAGGTTAATCTGAAATCTTTTTTACTCTTGTCTTGCTTTCGCGGTGAGGTATGCCGTGATGAAGCTGTCTAAATCCCCGTCCATGACTGCGTTGATGTTACCGACTTCGCAACCTGTGCGATGGTCTTTCGCCATTGTATACGGCATGAAAACGTAGGAGCGAATCTGTGCACCCCACGCGATTTGGAGTTGTTCGCCTTTTATATCGCTTATTTTTTCGAGGTGTTCGCGCTCTTTTATCTCGATTAACTTCGATTTCAGCATACGCAGTGCGTATTCACGGTTCTGCACCTGACTTCGTTGGGTCTGGCAGCTCGTGACTATTCCGGTGGGACGATGGATTAATCTTACAGCAGAACTTGTCTTATTGACTTTCTGGCCGCCCGCCCCCGATGCCCGATAGAATTCGGTCTCTAAATCTTCCGGGCGAATGTCGATTTGTACGCTGTCATCTATTTCCGGCATGATTTCGCAACTGGCGAAACTCGTGTGTCGTCTCCCGGACGAATCAAACGGAGAGACCCGCACAAGTCGATGAACCCCGTTTTCTGATTTGAGGAATCCGTAGGCATTAATTCCTTTAATCAGGACGGAAACGCTTTTAAGCCCGGCTTCCTCTCCGTCGAGAAAGTCGAGCAGCTCTACTTTGAAGTTGCGGCGTTCAGCCCAACGGGTGTACATACGGTAGAGCATATTCACCCAGTCCATAGCCTCGGTTCCGCCTGCCCCGGAATGTAGAGTGAGAATCGCGTTTTTGGAATCATATTCCCCCGAGAGCAACGTGGACAGTTTTTGTGTTTCCAGGTCGCGCTTTGCCGCCCGGGCGAGGGTGGTTATTTCCTCGAACAACGCTTCTTGTTCGGATTCGTCGGATTCAAGGGCTAATTCAATCATGGTCAGAACATCATCGAACGCAGTTTCCAGTTTTTTATGCGTTTCGATGGTGTTTTTTAAATCGCCGAGCTTCTGTTGCAGTTTTTGCGCCGACTCCGGTTCAGACCAGAAATCCGGAGCCGACGACTTTTCTTCGAGAACGGCGATTTCCTTTGCAACGTTTTCGAGATTTAAGGCGAGAGACAGCTCTTTCAGCGATGGTTTCAACGACTCAAACTCGTGTCGCAGTTCTTCTAATTGAAGCATATTGTCCCTTTCCTGTTTAAAACATTTTCTTTAACTTTTCTAAAAAACTTTCTCGTTTGACAAAGTTTTTTGTCGTTAAAGACTCGTCTAACTTCGCAAGAAGTTCTTTCTGCTGTTTGGTTAAGTTATTCGGGATTTCAATTACCACCCGAACAAGTTCATCTCCGCGGCTTTCACGGCGCAACCGCTGAACGCCCTTCCCTTTTAACCGGAACATCGTGTCGGGCTGGGTTGATTCGGGAATGGTCAATTTGACCGGTCCGTCAATCGTCGGGACTTCTACTTGTGCACCCAATGCCGCCTGGGAATAAGTCAGCGGGACTTCAATATGAACATCAAATCCGTCTCGTGTGAATACAGGGTCTTTTCGCACACTGATTCGTGCGTTCAAGTCACCCCTGCCGCCGCCGTTCACCCCCATGTGACCTTCACCACGCAAAGAAAGAATCTGCCCGTTGTCAATCCCCGCGGGAACGATAATCTTGAGCTTTTTCTTGATTTGCGTTCTGCCCTGCCCAGTACAAGTCGTACACGGCGATTCTATAATCTTGCCTTTTCCGTTACAGCGGGAGCAGGTTTTCCAGCTTTGAGTAACTCCTATGAATGACCTTTGTGTAAACGGAGTTTTTCCTCTGCCGGAACACTCGGTGCAGGTTTGCGCCGACGTTCCGGGTTTTGCCCCCGAACCGTCACAGGTGTCGCAGGGTTCCATACGGTTGATTTCGATTTCATGGTTCACACCTTTGCAGGCTTCCATGAAACTTATGTCGAGGTTGATGGAAATGTCGGAACCTTGGCGCGCGGCACTCGCCGAAGAGCTCGAATTGCGCCCCCCGAACAGGTTGTCGAATATATCGCTCAGGTCAATTCCTCCGCCTTCGAACCCGCCAAATCCGCCGAAACCGCCGAATCCCCCTCCGAATCCGCCGCCTCCGCCGCCATATGACGGGTCTACCCCCGCATGACCGAATGAGTCATACTTCTGGCGTTTTTTAGGGTCAGACAAGACTTCGTTAGCCTCGTTCACTTCTTTGAACTTGACTTCTGCTTCGGGGTTATCCGGGTTCAAGTCCGGGTGGAACTGTTTCGCTTTTTCGCGGAACGCCTTTTTGATTTCTGCATCGGTCGCGCCTTTTTTCAGCCCCAATACTTCATAATAATCACGTTTATCTGCCATAAATGTTTCCTTTTTTCTTGTTTAATTGGAAAAGTAAGGGTGTAATACCCCACCCGCAGGGCGAGGGGTGCAGGGCTTGCCCCGCGGTGTTACCTTACATTTTCAAACCGACTGATTGTAATAACGATTCTCCAACGCTTCACAAAGAAGTGAAGAGAAATTGACTTGCTCTTTCTCGGCGAGCGTGTTCAAATACATCGGAATAGTAAGAACTTTTTCAACCGGGGTTGAGCAATACTTTTTTTGATATACGAGCCTGTCAAACTCCACAACAGCAACGAACTGCCCTTCTTCAACTTTGATAGTTTCAGGATTAGATGGTTCGGCTATATCTTCGTTCCTTTCAACAAGGACTTCAAGATATAACCCCAGTGCTTCCTTGGATTTCTCAATTGCTTCGGAAACGCTTTCTCCGAATGAGTTGCAACCGTCTAAATCAGGAAACCAAATCATATATCCGTTGTCTTCTTTCTGTAAAACTGCTGTATAATAGTGTTTAGTTTTCATAAGCATGCTCCTTAATCAAAAATCAAATAAAATCGCATTTCATTTTAACCCCAGGTCTTTGAGAATCTTCTGTTCCAAGCCTTTTCCTAAATCTTTACAGTGCATGGGAATAACGGTTGTTTTGCCTGTTTCGGTATGTTCTATGAATATATGTGACCCCCTCTGCCGGACTTCTCTACACCCATTTTCTATCACGAATTTTAGCATCTGTTTTGATGTTTTTGCCATTTTACGCGCTACCTTTCCCTATTTGTTTTCAAATTCACTATCTTCTATGTACGGGGCGATTCGTTCGCCCCAATTATTGAAAGTAGGGGTGTAATACCCCGCCTTGCGGTGTTATCTTATCATTACTCGGTGAAATCGGCATCTACCACGTTGTCGGGGGTGGGTGCTTCCGACGCATAGCCGGACGAGTCACCTGCAGGCTCACCCGATTCCGCTCCTGCCGCCGCCCCTTGTTCTTGATAAATCCTGCCGAATATAGTCTGTGCCTCCTTCATCAGCTCTTCTTTAGCCGATTTGATTTGCTCGATGTTTTCGCCTTTAATCGCCGACTTGAGTGAATCCAACAACGGTTCGATTTTCGCTTTATCATCGTCGGTGACTTTGTCGCCGAAATCGGCAATTGACTTTTCAATCTGGAATACCGTCTGGTCGGCTTCATTTCTGATTTCGACTTCTTCTTTGCGTTTACGGTCTTCTTCAGCGAACGCTTCGGCGTTCTTAATCGCTTTGTCGATATCGTCTTTGCTCATGTTAGTGGAAGCGGTAATCGAAATGTTCTGCGATTTTCCCGTACCCAAATCCTTCGCCGAAACGTTTACGATTCCGTTCGCATCAATATCGAACGTAACTTCAATCTGCGGAATCCCTCTCGGTGCGGGCGCAATCCCGTCAAGACGGAAATTCCCGATTAACTTGTTGTCTTTTGCGAACTCACGTTCGCCTTGCAGCACTTGAATATCAACACTCGGCTGATTATCTGCGGCGGTGGAATATACCTGCTTTTTCGTTACGGGAATGGTGGTGTTACGTTCAATCATCTTCGTGCATACACCGCCGAGGGTTTCGATTCCGAGTGAAAGCGGGGTAACGTCTAACAGGAGAAGGTCGCCGCCTAATTCTTGATTGAGTATACCGCCTTGAATCGCCGCACCCATAGCCACACATTCGTCCGGGTTGATTCCCTTGAAAGGTTCTTTCCCGATGAAGTTCTTGACCGCTTCCTGAACGGCGGGAATCCGTGTAGAACCGCCGACTAACAGCACCTTGCCGATTTCATCTTTAGAAAGTCCCGAATCTGACAACGCTTGTTTCAGAGGAACCATGGTCTTTTCGACTAAGTCTGCTGTCAATTCGTTGAATTTCGCGCGGGAAACGTCAACACTTAAATGTTTCGGGCCGGTCGAGTCTGCTGTAATATACGGAATATTCACGTTGACGGTCGCCGAACCCGAAAGCGTGATTTTCGCTTTCTCTGCTTCGTCCTTCAGTCTCTGCATTGCGATGCTGTCCTTGCTCAAATCGACTCCGTTGGTTTTCTTGAATTCGCTTGCCAAGAAATCTATGATTCTCTGGTCGAAATCGTCTCCGCCGAGGTTGTTGTTTCCCGCAGTCGCGAGAACTTTTTGGATTCCGTCACCCATTTCAATAACCGAAACGTCGAAAGTACCGCCGCCCAGGTCATAGACGAGGATGTTCTGCTCTTGCTCTTTGTCCATTCCGTAAGAAAGTGCGGCGGCAGTGGGTTCGTTGATTATACGCTTGACGTTTAACCCGGTGATTTCCCCTGCGTCTTTAGTCGCTTGCCTTTGCGCATCGGTGAAATACGCCGGAACGGTTATAACCGCATCGGTGACTTTCGTGCCGAGGTACGCTTCGGCATCGGTCTTGAGTTTTTGTAGAATCATCGCCGAAATCTCTTGCGGAGTATACTTCTTTCCGTCGATGTCCACTTTATGGTCGGAACCCATTTTCCTTTTAATCGAAATAATCGTTTTGTCGGGGTTAGTGACCGATTGGTTCTTCGCAAGTTGACCTACTAACCTTTCGCCGTCCTTCGTAAACGCAACGACAGAAGGCGTAGTCCGCGAACCTTCCGCATTAGCAATTACAATCGCTTCCCCGCCTTCAATGACGGAAACGCATGAGTTAGTTGTTCCTAAATCAATACCTATAATTTTAGCCATTTCTTTTTCCTCCTTATATTACAATGATTTATTTGGTGTAGATTTTTTTCTTAAGGCGAATTCAGCCTAATTATTCAAGCTTTTTTTGAATCGCTCAAACTCCTGCACAACATCTTCGATGTCTTCTTTTTCCATTTTTGCTCTCGTGCTAGCAATTAGGGACTTGAAGTCACCCGTGAATTCTGCCAGCATTAACGAGAACAGCTTATCTTTCTCTGCATGACGGGTATCTACCTGCGCCATAACATTTCCTCCTTTACTTCACTATACTGACCATCGCAAACCGTATAACTTTATTCCCGATTTTATAGCCTTTCTGGAATATTTCGGCGACTTTTCCGCTTTCGAGGGTGTCGTGTTCAACCTGTTTTACCGCTTGATGAACCGCCGGGTCGAAATCTTCATCGGTAATCTCTTCAACTCCGAGATTCTTCAACGTCTGAACAAAGCTCTCGTACACCATTTCGATGCCTTTTTTGTAGTTTTTATCGGTGCATTTCGCTTGCAACGCACGTTCGATGTTGTCGATTACCGGGAGGAACGCCGCAACGTTATCAGCGGTAATGTCCGGGACGAGTTCGAGTCGTTCTTTCGCAGTCCGCTTACGGAAGTTGTCGTACTCTGCCGTCTGCCGAAGTAACTGGTCTTTCAGACCCTCGATTTGATTATCGACTTCGCCATCGTTCTTTTCCTTTTTCTTGATGAAGCTCATGTATCCTCCTGCTTTTTTACGTTTAGATTCGTTTTCGTAAATCTTTCTGATTGCGATAGTGTCACCTAAAACAAAGACTTCCAACTTATCTTTGCTTTGAATATCCAACCTCCGCATTAATTCAATCGGAATCGTCACCCTGCCGAGTGCGTCCAGTTTCCGCAAGAATCCCATTAAATACATTTGACAATCTGTGTCGGGTTCTTTGTCGGAGGGTTTACGATACGCTATTCCTTCTTCCCAAAGAAAAACTTCCAGTTCATCTCCGGGTTCCATTTCGAACCTTCTTCTCATGCCCATAGGGATTACGAACCTCCCCAGATTATCGAGCTCTCTGGTAGCTTTGTTTAATTGCATTTCAATGCCTCCTAAATTTATTTTCTATTTTTTTGAACACGGTTTGTTTATTCCGGTTCTTCTTCTTTTTGAGATAACCTTCGCGTTACTTTGTCTGCGAAATACTCTATATAAGGAATCAGCTTTTTGTAATCCAAACGCATAGGCCCGATTACCCCGAAACTCCCCGCTACCTGTTCGTATTTCCGGAAGTTTCCCGCAATAAGACCCGAATTCGATACCGTGAAGGTGCTGCTTCCGTCTTTGTTTTCTTCACCGAAAATTACGTTAATCCCCGAAAATGCCGTGTCTAATAATTCGGTGAAAGCGTTTCGGTTTTCAAGAATCGAAAGGATTTCCTGCTTTTGCAAATCCTTGAACGCAATTAGATTCGCCTGACCTTCAAATCGGAACGATTTTTCGGCAACCTCCCCCGAAAGTGCGGCAACCGCTTTCAGCAACGGCGATAACGAAACCATATAGCTCCCAAGTGCAGTTCCCAATTGCTCGACGTATTCGGCTGACAAGTTTTCCGGATTCACCCCCGACAGATTTTCGTTAGCGAACCGCGTGAAGAAGTCGAGTTGTTCACGGTCTAAATCAAACGAAAGCCGACAAACACGATTTTTAATCCCGCCGCCGGATGTCACCAGAAGAAGCAGATAAACCCGTTTACCGGTCGGAATGACTTCTACTTTAGTAATCACCGAAAACTTACTGACATTTGAGGTTGATATCACCGCACACTTAGTCAATTCGGCTAAAACGTGCGACGCACTCTCGATTAACGTTTCGTCGGAATCACCTTCGATATTGCTCAAAGCCGAATCAATGTTCTGTTTGTCTTCTTCCGACAGTTCCGGCTCACTTTCGGGAACCATCTTTTCTATATAGAGCCGATAACCCTTCACCGTAGGAATACGCCCTGCGGAAGTGTGAGGATGGTCGAGATAACCCTCTTGCTCAAGAATAGCCATCTCGTTTCGAACCGTGGCGGGCGATACTTTGAAACTCAACCTCTCGGAGAGCAGCTTTGAACCGACCGGTTCGCCCGTTTTGATGTATTCGTCGATAATAGCTTCCAGAATCTTAAAACCGCGACCGGACAAATACACCACCCCCGATTCAAGTTTAGCACTCTGCACTCTCGAGTGCTAAAAGCAGTTTATCATGTTTTTCGGGTGATGTCAATAGTTTTTTCAAAAATTTTTTAAAAAAGTTTGCAATGCAAGGAAAAATGTGATATAATGGGAAACAGCGACTCTTTTGTATAATCGCGCGTGATTCGTTTTTGCGGATTGCGTGAGGAAAGTCCGGGCATCGAAGAGCAGGCTCGCTGCTAACGGCAGCCGGAGGCGACTCTAGGGCGAGTGCAACAGAAATAGACAACTCCGACTTAGTTGGAGTTCAGGTGGAAAGGTGAGGTAAAAGCTCACCGGGGTAATGGAGACATTACTGCCATGTAAACCCGAGTCGATGCAACGCAGCAGGTTACACCCCTTGCTCGGGGGACTGCGATAAAGCGGCACGACCGCATCGGTGACGATGCGGCTTGAAAAGCCCTTCAACAAATCTGAAGATTTTTTGGGGGTTTGGGGAGCTAAACAAGAGCTCACAGGTAGCGGCTCTGTCGCCGGCAGATGAGCTTGACGATTTAGACAGCCCCATTAATGAGATAAATGATTATACACGACAAAACCCGGCTTACAGAAAGGGTCGCTTATTTCCCTATTATTAAAGAAGGAGAAAATATTCATGAAAAGAATGAAACGAAAAATCCTGTCGCTGTTAATCGCGACCGCAATCCTAATCTCGGCAATCCCCATGACGTTGAGTGTTTCGGCGAATGCCGTTGTTCGTAAAGGAGACGTTGACGGTGACGGTTACATCAGAATTTCCGACGTACTCGAAATCCTCAAGTACTTAGCGGGAATGAACAGTGTTATCAAAGACAGCGGGGTTGAGTTCGATTCTGCGAGAATCACCGGGGGCGCGACTCCTGTAATAGGAGATGCCCTGGAAATCCTCAAATTGTTAGCGGGAATGTCTAATCTCATCGAGGTGAAGCCGCAGATGTTCACGTTCGACCTGCCGAACGGGTGGGAAGAGGAATATTACGAGTATAGAGATTACGGTTCGCCGGTTATCGAATATTACGCACACAATGATGAAACGCAATCTTACATTTGGGTTATAGCTAACCCGGTTTCCGTGTTAGATGAACTCTTTTGGACGGATTCGGGTGTTAGTTTTGTCGGACTTACGCTAGACGAAATTGCCGCTTATGAGAACGTATCTACAGAAGAACTGATTGACACAATTCATTGGATGGTAGTTGAGCATTATTCACGGTTTTATGAAGAGGCGTTTGGGGAAGCTGTCTTTTTCGCCGGGTTTACAACGATAGGCGGATTTCCGGCAACCGTATTTACGATTGAGGAATTGGGATATGAATCAAACGGCATATATTTAGTGTATCATAATAGGGGAATTTATGTAATTTATGCTGAAGTTTACGGTGAAGATGATGTTGATATCAATGCTTTAATCGGGACTTTCAAAATCGTTTAATTTTTCTTTTAAGTTTTCTTTTGAATTTCTTTCAATTTTCCTTCGCCGATTCGACTTGACGAATCGGCGAAACTATGTTATAATGCTCTCCATGAATAAAAAAATATCAGTAGGCGTCGCGATTAGTTTGATTGCAATCGCCTGTACGGTTACGTTCGTCGTCACGTGGACGATTGCGTTTAATATGTATAACAACATGATTCCTGTGAGTGAGCGGGACGAAATCAATTCCAAAATGCAGGAAATCGATTCGTTTCTCAGAAGTAATTTCCTTTATCACGATGAAATCGACAAGGAAAAACTCGCCTACGGGATTTTCTCCGGGTATATTTCCGGTGCCGGGGACAAGAATATGCTCTATATGACGCGGGAAGAATACGCTAACCGTCTCAACATAGAAAACGGTCAGATTATCACCCCCGGGATTAAAGCCGAGAAAGACGGCTCGGATTACATTAAAGTAGTTGAAGTGTATTCCGGTTCCGATGCCGAAAACAAGGCTGTACTTCCCGGAGATATTATCACGAGTGTAGACGGCAGCCCCGTCCTTGAAATCGGGCAGGATGCCGCAATCAAACTTATCGAAAGCGGGGCGAATCCTAAGGTCGATGTGGTCATTCAACGGGAGGGGGAGGTCATTGAATATTCCCTTACACGTCAACCGCTTCCGATTGTTTCGGTGGGTTCGGTTGTAGTCAATAACGTGGGATTTATTCGGATTACCGATTTTTCGTCGGCTACCGCCGGTCAGTTCGAAGCTGAGTTGAACGCAATGAATTCGTCCGGTGAATCGGGAATCCGTGCTTTGATTATCGATGTTCGGGCTAATTCGAGTGATGTGTACGCTCCGATTCCCGATATGCTCGGTCGTTTAATCGGGGAAAACACCGTCGCTCATACCGAACACCGCGGCGGTTTGCGTAAAGATTTCATTTCCACGCAGGATTTGCGGTTGTTGCCGGATATTCCGATTGTAGTACTCTGCGATTCGGGAACGTCGGGCGCGGGGGAACTTTTTGCCGCATCGCTGAAACTTTTCGGCGGCGCGCAGATTGTCGGGTCGAAAACAGCGGGAAATTCTTACCTGCAGGAGACCCAGCCGCTTAAAGACGGAAGCGCAATCAGGGTGACGGTGGCGAAAATCGTTCTCGCAGGGGAACTCGATTATGCGGACACCGGGCTTGTTCCCGATTATGAAGTTGAGTCTGCGGGAGATGTTTCGTACAACCTCGAAACGCTTTCACGGGCGGGGGATATTGAAGAAATCTCGCAGGTTTCCGACCTGCAGATACGTAAAGCGTTTGAAATCCTTGAGACCATTACCACCAACGTCGTCGAAGATGATTGAGCGGTTTTTGCTGTGATGGAGTCACAAGGGGCGCAGTATAAAAAAGAGTGCAGTATAAAAAATTTAGAAAGGCATGGTCATAATAATGAGTAACAAAACAATTTTAACACATGAGGGTCTGAAAAAGCTGGAGGAAGAGCTTGAATTGCTCAAGACAGTCAAACGGCGGGAGGTTGCGGATAAAATCAAGGTCGCACTGTCGTTTGGTGACTTGTCCGAGAACTCCGAATATGACGAGGCGAAGAATGAGCAGGGGATTGTCGAGGCGAGGATTGCGCAAATCGAAGCCACGCTCACCCACGCGGAAATTCTTGATGCGGAAAGCCTTAATACCGACCAAATCCAGGTCGGGAATAAAATCAGGATTAAAAATCTCGATAACGACAAGGTTCTCGATTTATGGATGGTCGGTTCGCGGGAGGTCGATATGAAGGTCGGCAAAATCAGTGATGAATCGCCCGTCGGAAAAGCCTGTGTCGGACGTTCGGTCGGGGATGTAGTCGAAGCTGAAACCCCCGGCGGAAAAGCGAGATACGAAATTCTCGAAATCTCTAAGTAAGTGAGGATGAACAGTGGAAAATAATCAAGGAACAAGCCCGGAAATTTCGCCGGAAATCTCACCGGAAGAATACCTTGCGGGATTGAAAGAGCAAAATCGTCAAAGAGTAGAAAAGCTGAACGCCCTCAAATCCGAAGGGCGCAGTCCGTATATTGAGACGAGTTATCCTGTCACGATTCTGTCGGGGGAAATCCACGGTGACTTTGACAATCTCGACGGAAAAGATGTCGCCATTGCGGGGAGAATTACCAGTTGGCGGGACATGGGGAAGGCAAACTTCATTGATATTCGTGATTCGGACGGGCGGATTCAAGTCTACGTCAAGAAAGATGATGTAGGGGATGCGGCTTTCGCTGAGTTTAAGACCTGGGATTTAGGAGATATAGTCGGGGTGAGCGGGTTCGTGTTCAGAACACGCAAGGGCGAAATATCGGTTCACGCAAAGTCGCTGATTCTGCTGTCGAAGTCTTTGCATCCATTGCCCGAAAAGCACCACGGTCTTCGCGATAAAGAGGAGCGTTACAGAAAACGTTACCTCGACCTTATCACAAATCCCGAAGTGAGTGACGTTTTTGTGAAGCGTTCCCAAATTTTGCAGCATATTCGTACTTTCCTGGACTCACGCGGATTCCTTGAAGTCGATACGCCGGTGTTGCACACGCTTGAAATCGGGGCGGCGGCACGACCGTTCGTGACACGGCACAACGCACTTGATATAGAAATGTTCTTGCGAATCGAGACCGAGTTGTATCTGAAGCGTCTGATTGTCGGCGGATTCGACAAGGTTTACGAAGTCGGACGGATTTTCCGTAACGAGGGCATGGATTCTACCCATAATCCCGAGTTTACGTCTATTGAGCTGTATCAAGCATACACCGACTATTTCGGAATGATGGATTTGATTGAAGAAATGTATCGTGAACTCTGCGAGAAAATCGCAGGGGGTGACACGCTGACTTATCGCGGGGTTGAAATCGCATTGGGGAAACCCTGGGCGCGTATGACAATGCAGGAATCGGTCGAGAAGTATACCGGTAAAGCCGGATTGAAAGGCTTCGAGTTGATTGAAGCGTTTGAAGAACACGTTGAGCCTAATTTGGTTCAGCCGACGATTATCTACGATTATCCGGTTGAAAACTCGCCGTTAGCGAAACGTAAGCCGAACAATCCCGATTTTACCGAGCGGTTTGAGTTCTTTATATACACATGGGAGTTCGGGAACGCGTTTTCGGAGTTGAATGACCCGCAAGACCAACGCGAACGTTTCGCTAAACAAGTCGCCGAGAAACGTGCGCAGGGATTCAACGCCGAAATAGATGAGGATTACATTCTGTCGTTGGAATACGGGCTTCCTCCTACCGGGGGGTTGGGACTGGGATTAGACCGATTGGTCATGCTCCTGACCGACAGCGCGTCTATTCGTGATGTGTTGCTGTTCCCGACTATGAGACCGATAGTATGAGTACGAATGATAAACGAGAGCTCTTGAAACTGAAACAAGGGCTAATCACCGAAGAAGAAACCACGCTTGAACTCGAGAAGACACTCATCATAAAACCCCGCGGGTGGGCTGCGGTGATGAATTTTGCGTATCATAACAAGTTCTATCTCTGGGTTGTCGGCTTTTTCATGATTGTTACGACATTCTTCGTCTATTTTGCGTTGACGAGTGAGAAATACGATATAACCATTCTGTTGATTGCAGACGAAGAAAAGTCGTCCGACTTTTTCTTTGGGGAACAGCGTGCTTTAAAACAGTCAATAGACCGGTTCGTACCCGACTTCAACGGTGACGGAAAGCAAAGTGCGGCTTGCCTGTTCATAGACCTGGTTAAAGAAGGGAGAAGACATGACATTATCCACGGAAACTCAGTCAAGCTGTTTGGGGAGGTTCAATCGGGAAATGCGTTGATTTTCATCGGGAACAAAGACGCACTGGAAATGATTCCGCTTTCGGCGGATATCGAAGTAGAGGATTTTTACGTTAACCTCGCACAGTTTTCTCCTAATGCCGACGGGTTTTTCTTCCCCGTGAAGGGTTCGGTGCCGGGAGACGGAGATTATTTCGAGTATGTCGATGTGCCGGAAGACCTGTATATCGCATTACGCAAAGGGAAAAATGCCAAACGCCCCGAAAACGAGTCCGAGGCGTTGACCGTGATTGAAAATCTGTTAAACGGAATTTTAGTCAGCTAAAGTTCGTTATCATCGACTTCTTGTTTAGCGAAGTCTGCATCGTCATCAAGCCGATGGTATGAACGACCATTCCCATAGCGTTCGTCGCGATAATCGTTGAGAATCAGGCTTTGAAAAACCGGGGTCACATGTTTTTTCGGGTCGATTCGGGCATGATTGCCGTGAAGTTTCTTGTTTTCGTTCATGGGTCTGAAAATCTCCTTGCAAAATAAAGTATTAAACCGCACGCACGATAAGTTGCGGAGCAATATACCAATATTCTGCCGAAATCGGAGAAAATTATGCGTAAGAAAAGTTTCATGAAAATGCTGCTTGTCGGTCTGGGATATATGTTTATGGGAAACCTCCTGGCAACGATTATGGCGTTCTCGCTCAGTTCTTTAATGAGCGAAACCTTCATGGTGGGTATGGCTGCACTGTTCGCAATGGCGATTTATCTGTTGTTAGTCGCTGTTCCTGCTTATAAAGACGGAGTTGCCGAGGGGATTAAAGCCAAGAATCAAAGCCCCGATGAATCCATTGCCAAACCTAAACACACCTGGGCATTAATCGGGGTGATTTTGTGTGGGGTGATGCTGATTCCCACGATTGTGTATCTGTCGGGCTCGCTTAATATGGGGGTTTATCGCTTGATTTGCGGTGCGATTTTTCCGTTGTCTTACTTTTTTGAGTGGACTGTTTTGGGTGACATCGGTATTACCGAAAGGGGATTCTACGGTTTCGCGCCGTTTGTTTTTATGGGATTCTACGCATTGACGATTCCTGCGTGTCATCTGGGATTTATGTTGGGCTTCGGAGATAAACTCAACAAGGATAAGATTATGTATAAGTAATTTGCAATTTGCCAAGAATTTGGCGGAGGATTTTGCAAACGAACCATGATTGTGAGAATAAATTCATGCTGAACATCAAAAAAATACGCGGCGACTTCGGGGAAGCCGCCGTTTGTGCTTATTTAACAGAGCGCGGTTACGAAATCATACAGACTAACTACCGCAAGTCAGGCGGTGAAATCGATATAATTGCAAATAATATTTGCTATAACGACGAAATCGTGTTCGTTGAAGTCAAGACAAGAAAATTCGGAAGTTTAATTGACGGGTTGGAGTCGGTCACGCAGGAGAAAAGACGGCGAATTGTCAAGACAGCCGGTTCGTTTCTTCGGGAGAATCCGCAGTTCGGTGGTATGAACGCACGATTCGATGTCGCCGCGGTAATCGTTACTACAGAAGAGTTGCCCCGGGTTCTCGAAATCGAATACATTCGTGATGCGTTTGAACCGGCTTTGCTCTGATTGTCATTGTGTCATGTGGAATTTTTCGTTTTTCTTTGCCCCGATTAAGTAAAGCAACGGTGCTGCCGAAAAGAGTATCAGCGAAAGCAAAGAGAAGATTACGATGGTCGCGGTCAGCCCCAGAAGAATCCCCGAAAGTATGACCAGTCGGTTTGATTTGTTCGGGGTGTTACCGTAGACGAGTCCCATGATTGCCACAACGAGCGAGTAAACGCCGATTAGGACTACGAACATTCCGACAACGGCGAAAGCCGCCGACATAGCCGGAAATTCGATAGTGAAAAGCGTTAACATACTCAATAAAAAAGAAAACGCACTTCCTACGGTTGCGATTACAACCCCCGACCACATAATTATTATCGATTGAAAGAGCAGCAGAACCGAAGAGACACGAACCAAGTGTCTGCCGGGAGATTTTATCGGCTTGTTCAAATTCCGTCACCCCCTATGAAATATGACAGCGGCTGAATCTCGCCCAAATCGTAGGGAGTCCCTTTATAAACGCAGAAGTTCAGCCAGTTGGAGTACATCAAGCTTGCGTGACCCCGCCAGGTGTACAACGGCCGATTTTCGGGGGCATCGCCGGGGAAATAATTGTACGGGATTTCCGGGTTTATACCCTTCTCCACGTCTCGCTGATATTCGTTTTTGAGGGTGTTGTGGTCGTATTCGGCATGACCCGTCACGAAGAATCGTCGGTCACTCTTATCGGCGATGATGTGCGTCCCGGAAAGCGGAGAGCTTACCAGGATTTTCAAATCTTTACAGGATTCGACCTCTTCGGGAACAACCTCGGTATATCTCGATTGCGGTACGTAGAACACTTCGTCAAACCCTTTCAGCAACGGATGATTCCGCTCATCGCAATGGGCTTTTTGCGGATAAATCCCCGAAAGTTTCTTCGGTAATTCCCGCTTATTGATTCCGTAGTGATAGTAAAGCCCTGCCTGCGCCCCCCAACAAATGTGCATGGTGGAGTACACGTTGGTCTTCGACCACTCCATAATCGTGCAGAGTTCGTCCCAGTAAGCGACCTCCCGAAACTCTAACTTCTCGACCGGCGCACCTGTGATTACGAGTGCGTCGAAACGTTCGTCTTTGACTTCATCAAAAGTTGTATAGAATGACGACATATGCTCACTTGATGTATTAGTCGAGGCATAGGTAGCTGTTTTTATGAGGGTTATGTCAATTTGAATCGGCGAATTCGACAGCAAGCGCATGAGCTGTGTCTCGGTTTCGATTTTAGTGGGCATCAGGTTGACAATCGCGACTTTAAGCGGACGAATATCCTGCTTTAACGCTTCGTCAGTCGCCAAAACGAATATGTTTTCGTTTTGCAGGGTTTTATAAGCGGGCAGATTCCGCGATATATTTATAGGCATGGTGATTCGACCTTTCCGTAATGTAAGAATAACTTCATTATATCACAAACCCTAAACAGAATCAACCCCGGAAGCGTAAACTCCCGGGGTTGATTCACAAGGAAAAAAGGAAAACAATGAAAACAAGCAGTTTTAATGGGTCGGAGTAATAATACGTGTAGTCTAGATTTCCAGCAACGCGCCGATGAAAATCGGTGTATTTGTCGTGTTATCAACAATCGCGAAGACGAATGGGCGGTTCAAGTCAACCTGTTTTGGTGTCAGTGACCAATCCCAAGCGTCCACGACCACCGTTGTTACTGCCGCCGCTTTCGTGCCGGATTCATCTACTTCGATAAAAGTCTTGTGAAAAACGCCGCCGATATAGATGTTTCCATCCGGGGAGAGTGCTGTGCCGAGTTTCGAGAAGTCTGCATCGCGTTCATTGAATGCGGTAGACATTCCCATAGCTTTCAGAATATCGTTGAGTTCTATATCATATTCAAACGTGAATTTCGGCAGGAAGGTAATCAAGCCTTCTGACGGAGTTCTTGCCGACTTGAGTGCCTTGGTGATACCTTCCCCGCTCATGCTCTCGATATAGTCTTCGATGCTTATCCCCTCATTCGGAAGGAATGCCGCAAAGGAATAGTGTCCGCCGGCATAATCTTTGGTGAAGCCGGTCGCATTTTCGGTTTGGAAGTATTTCATGTCCTTTTGGTCGATTGCCAACATAAAGTCAACGTTTTGTTTGCTTCCGTCGGCTTTGGTGAAGTCACGTTTAATGACATCCTTCTCTTCATACTGTGATTCCCAGGTCGAATCAAAAGCGATTGCGTTAATCAGGAACATAATGGTCAGTGGGTCGATTTCTTCCTCAGGGTTGAGGATTTCGTTAATCATGCCTTGGGTGCTTTGCGAAACCCATTCGTTAATGTCGGTGATTGCTTGGCTATCGAACGCCGACGGTTTAATCAGGGCGTTATAGAAAAGCTCATTCGTTTTAAGGAAGGCTTCCTTTATCGTGAAAATCTTCGGGGTTTCTCTGTACCAAATCGAGTTGGCGATTTCCAGTTTAGAACCCTCCACACTCGGCAATCCCGCTACATATGCCGATAAAGCTTCGTTGAGTTGTGCGAGGCTTAATCCGCGTCCGAGTACGGCTTCCATCTCGGAAAGGGTCGTTCCGTCTGCTCCGTTAGCCGTCATAGCTAATGCAAGCAGAATCGACAGCGGCGAAACCAGATTGTTTTCGTCTGATTTTTCGGCAAAGCTCTTTTTGAATACATCAACCGTTAAATCTGCGAGTGCCGGCGCGAATTCGCTGTGCTGTTCGTACAAAAACGGTGCGGGTGCAGGCTCTTCAATCGGTTCTTTTGGTTCGGGTGCAGGGGTCGAAACGACGGTTCCGTTCAGCCCCAACGCCCCGCTTTGGGTGAAGTCTTTCAGCGACATTGAAACGACCGAATTGTTCGAAACAGCGTACGCATAATCGCCGATATACAGTCCGCGCTTGAATTCCGTTTGAGAGCCTTGGGTGTTGCTTAAAATTTCACCGAGCAGCGTGAATCCGTTTTCGGAATCATACGAAAGGAACGCAAATCCCGAAACCTGCCCGCCCGTGGCGGATTTAATGTATGGGAAGCCGATGATATTCTTCTCCGGTACAACAAGAACCGATTTATGCTCACTTTCAAATGGGCTGCTATAGTAAGCGTAGGAACCGTTGTTTGTGTTGTTGGTGAGTTGATAAACGTCCAATTCGTTCAGCTCTTCGCCGTCTGCTACGTCAAACATGGTGATTTTAAGCCCCATGCGGACTCCGTTATCGTCGGTATCAACCCCGAAACCGAGGAGCAATCCCTCTTCGGAATCCCATTGGTGCAGATAGCGTGAGAAACCGGGAATCTTCAGTTCGCCCAGAAGAACAGGGTTAGTGGGTTCGCTTAAATCGAACGCAAACAACGGGTCGGTCTGCCAGAAAGTCACGATGTAGCCGCGGTCGCCGATGAATCGTACCGAGTGAACGCTCTCGCCGAACCCGATTCGGTGAACCTCCGCCAAAATGTTCATACCTTCGTCAAATGTGTACAACGTTCCGCCCTGGAGTCCGTACATTTCGTCGAAATCAATCGGTACAAACGTCCGCATTGCCCAGTAAGTTCCTTGCAGACTTTCGGGAATGGGCAGAATGGTTGTGTTTTCCGATTGTTCGGGGCCTTTACCCCAAATTTCGGTCACTACCCGGAGGATGCCTTCGTGTTCGTCTAAATTGAACTGGTTGCGAATGTTCCCCTTGACCCTGCCTTGGGCGACGTATTCGATTTCGCCCGAGTCAAACGAAAACTTGTCGATGGTGGTGAAGTTTTCGTAGTTGCCGCTCCACCAACCCCATCTCCACCAGAGGTTGCTTTCGCTTCTTGTGATGTAGATGTTTTCGAGGGACGCATAAATGGTCTGAACCGAGCCGAGGTTCGCCATTACCGATACGGGGAGTTCTTCCCGCTCAACGTCAAGCCCGCCGATTACCGTGTAGGAAATGTGGTCGAGTTCTTCCGGGAGGATGATTGATTTCCCGGGAACAATACAGCGTTCCCCGTTTGAGGTGTAGGAAGGAACGTATTCTTCAAGATTTTTGAATCCCAAACTGTCGGAGGTTGCCAGAATTTTCAGCGAAGGCGTGTAGTTGGAAATGAGGTATACGTTATTTTCCGACATTCTTGACGAGTGATATTGCCCCTTCTGCGAATAAGACGAGAGCGGCGCAGAGAAATCTCCGGCGGTATCGTACACATCCACGAATACTTCATGCTCAAAATAAGAGATGTTGGAGGTGTAGGTCTTCCCGTTGTAGTCGTATTCGGTGGGGATTACGGTAAGGTCATGTCTGCCCCAAATCACGACCAGTTTGCCCTCATAAAGCAACATTTCATGGAGTTGGACAGCATCTTCGGGGAGGTTGATTTTAGCCTTGAGATTCATATCCCCGTTGTCGGTTTCGATAACGTTCACGCCGATACCTTCGGAGGTGAATTTGTGTGCCGTTTCGTTATATCTGAGTGTCCCCGGCGCGACCACGTAGATGTTTTTTCCGTCGGTCTTGACTATGTCACCTTCTTGAATCCCTTCAACCTGGTTGTTCGTTCCGGAAAAGTCGAGTTCCGGGGTAGGGTTGCCGTCACTCCATGGGATAGAGTTGGTGGGTACTACGAGATTACGAATTTCTCCCAAGTGCGAGTCATCCCAAAGATTCCCGCCCATTTGATGATTCCAGCCTTCAGCTTGAGTGAGTTCGTTAATCATGCGATACAGTGTGACGTAATCGACATCGGTGTCCATTTTCGCCAACCACATCAGAATAATCAGTACGTCATCGATGGTGATTTTACCATCGAAGTTTAGGTCGAGGCGTTGTGACTCTTCCTCCGAAAGTGTGCGCATCTTCGCGAGATGTTTGAGGATTTCCAGTGCGTCGCCTATGGTGTAGGCGGCAGTTCCCGACGAGTTGCCGGAATTGACGGATTCGGTCGTTTCGGCTTCCGAAATCGAAACCGCCCCGGTTGTAAAGAGCGTGGTGAACAATAAACTCAAGCAGACAAGCAGTGCGGTGAGTTTCCTTCTTACTTTTTGTTGAAACATGGTAACGTTCTCCTTTTATATAAAGATTTGAAGCAGGGAAAATTTCCCCTCTATTAATACAAACAATCGAAAGTGCCGAAATGTTTTAGGTTTTCAAAAAAGTTTTTATTTTTTTTGCGATTTGGGGTTTTTCTGTAAAAAAGCTTGCTTTTTCGATTGTTATACATTATAATAGGTGGGAGTATGTCCGCCGCGCCCGATTTTTCAGTAAATCTTGGGAGAGCAAGGGATAACCTCTAAATTTTGAAAGGGGCAGAAGCCATGACTAATAAAGCTTTTCAGAACGCAATCAGCCAAATGCAGGAAATCGGCGGGAATCGTGAAATCGGTATACTCGACGATGAGTTAAACGTTGTTGCCTGCAGCGAAGTCGAGAAAAACGGCAAAGTGTTATCTCTCCCGTTTTATCGGGATGAATACGAATCTCGTGCGACGGCAATCCATGAAGGGTTTACATACAAACCTTTCAGCGGTTCGGGCAAGCCGGAGTATATCGCGTTCGTTGAGGGAACCGATGAAATTGCTTCAACTATTGCTACTATGCTGACCGTTTCGCTCAATATCGTGAAACAGCATTATGAAGAGAAGTATGACCGGAACAATTTCGTTAAAAATATAATACTCGATAATATATTCCACGGTGAAATCGGAATCAAAGCGCGGGAACTCCATTTTAATCCCGATGTAACGCGGGTCGCACTTTTGATTCGGGTGGGGAGCCAGGTTGACGTTTCGGTTCTGGAAGTCATACGCAACCTCTTTCCCGATAAAAGCAAGGATTTTGTTTTTAATATTTCCGAGAATGATGTTGTGCTGGTTAAAGAAATCCGCCACAACACCGATACAAAAAACCTCGAAAAACTGGCGCGTTCGGTTTCCGATACGCTTTCGGGGGAATTTTTCACTCGTTCGGTTATAGGAATAGGTCTGCCCGTAACGGGAATCCGTGAGCTTGCACGCTCTTTCAGGGATGCACAGACTGCTATTGAAGTCGGCAAGGTTTTCGATACGGATAAGAGCATAATCAGCTATTCAAACCTGGGAATCGCCCGTTTGATATATCATTTGCCGACCGCACTTTGCGATACCTTCCTGGCTGAAGTCTTCAAGCGCGGCGGAACAATCGAAACGCTTGACCATGAGATTATGTTTACGATTCAGCGGTTTTTCGAGAACAGCTTGAACGTTTCCGAGACGGCGCGCAAACTCTTCGTTCACAGGAACACGTTGGTTTATCGTCTCGATAAAATCAAGAAGATGACCGGGCTCGATTTACGTGATTTCGAAGATGCGATTGTCTTCAAACTCGCCCTCATGGTGAAGAAATACCTCTTAACTAACCCTATGAAGTTCTAACGAAATTACGGTAAAGGAAATCGAAATCGTATGGTTGAATTGAAAAACGTTGAGGTTCATTACGGTGAAACCGGAATCGATGCGTTGAACGATGTGAATATTCGCATTAACGACGGTGAGTTCGTGTTTATTGTCGGTGATTCCGGTGCGGGGAAGTCCACCATGCTCAAACTGCTTACCAATGAGCTTTCGCCGACAAAAGGCAGGGTTTTCGTGAACGGGTACAACCTGTCTAAACTGAAGAAGAGCAAACTCCCTAAGTTTCGGCGTTCAATCGGGATGGTGTTCCAGGATTTCCGATTGATTCCCGATATGACTGTTTTTGAGAATGTTGCGTTCGTGTTGCGGGCAACCGATAAATCAAAGAAGGTGATTCGTCAGCGGGTTCCGTACGTGCTGAATCTCGTGAAACTCGCCGACCGGGCAAAATCGTATCCGTCGCAGCTTTCCGGCGGCGAACGCCAGAGGGTGGGAATCGCACGGGCATTCGCCACCGACCCCGGGCTGATTATCGCGGACGAGCCTACGGGAAACATCGACCCGCGGCTTTCTTACGAAATAGTCGAGCTGTTGTTGGACATTAACAAATGCGGCGCGACGGTCATTATGGTAACGCATGAGCATGATTTAGTCCAGTATTTCGGCGGGCGAATCATTAATTTGAAAGGCGGTCGGGTCGTATTTGACGATTATATCGGCGGCAGGGGCACGGGAGAAGAAGTTTGAATGTCATGCCACGTTTGTGGTAGAAAGGCATGGTCATTAAGTATGAGATGGAGTAATTTTACGTATCTTGTAAAGAAGGGCGTTAATTCGGTTTGGTATAACCGAATGATGTCGTTCGCTTCGTTTTGCGTTCTGTTGGTGAGCCTGCTTATGGTGGGGCTGGCAGTTCTTGCGGCGGTGAATATAAACGTGATTTTGAGTTATGTCGAGAATCAGAACGAGATTCTTGTCTTTGCATACGGGGACTTACCCGACAGTGATAACAATCGAATCACAGCAGAATTGCAAGGAAGTCGTTACGTTTCCCCCGGCGGGGTGGTGTTCAAGTCCAAAGAAAGGGCATGGGAAGAGTACCGCGAACAGTATCCCAATGCAGGTTCGTTGTATGAACGCATGGAGCATATGGATTATAATCCCATGCCGAATACTTTTATCGTGACAATCAACGATTTGAGCGGAATCAAGAATGCCGAACGCACCTTCCGTGAAATTGACGGGGTTCGTGAGGTTGCTGCCCCGCATGACTTCGCCGAGTTTCTCGTAAAAATCCGAAACACGCTGACTATTATCGGCGGTGCGGTAATCCTGGCTTTGGTGATTGTCTGCCTCGTTATAATCTACAACTCTTCAAGGGCGAGCGTTTTTGCGCGAAGGCAGGAAATCAATATCATGAAGTATGTCGGTGCGACCAACGCTTTCGTGAAGTTTCCCTTTTTGATTGAGGGATTGTTCATCGGGATTTTAGCCGGTGTAGCTTCGTGGGGGTTGACTACCGTTGCGTATAACTCGATTATTTCGATGTTCGGCAACGATTATATGCTTTGGCAGGTACTCGGCTTGGGCGAATTGATTGCGTTCAGCGATATTTCGTGGTACGTTCTCGCCGCGAACTGCGCCGCAGGCTCACTCTTGAGTGCGACCGGCACGATTATGAACATGGGCAAACATCTGAAAGTCTAGAACCGATTATTATCTATTATAAAGGAATTTTCTCATGAAAAAAAAGTTTTATATCACAACCCCTATTTACTATCCGTCGGGGGAACCCCATATCGGGCATTGTTACACCACCGTCGCCTGCGACACAATCGCACGGTATAAGAAGTGGCAGGGGTACGACGTGTTCTTCTCTACCGGAACCGACGAACACGGCATGAAAATCGAGGAGAGCGCGAAGAAAGCCGGGACTTCTCCGCAGGAATACGTTGACGAAATCGCCGGACGATTCAAGAAACTGTGGAAGTTTATGAATATCGGCTATGACCGTTTTATTCGTACCACCGATGAAGCGCATAAGTCTGCCGTGCAGAAAATTTTCACGGCACTGTACGAAAAAGGCTATATCTATAAGGGCGAATATGCGGGTAAGTATTGCGTCCCGGATGAGTCGTTCTGGACTGCATCACAGCTCAAAGACGGTAAATGCCCGGAATGTGGCAGAGAGGTCATCGATGCAAAAGAAGAAGCGTATTTCATGAAGATGGAACCCTTCGCCGAAAGAATCGAGAAGTTACTCACCGAGGGTGATTTTCTTCAACCTTCGGCGCGGGTCAATGAAATGCTTAACAATTTCATCAAGCCCGGACTGGAAGACCTGTGTGTTTCGCGAACCAGTTTCAAATGGGGAATCCCCGTACCGTTTGACCCCGAACACGTGGTCTATGTCTGGATTGACGCACTCTCGAATTATATCACGCTCCTGGGCTACGAAAATGATGAGTACAGTGACATGAACTACTGGCAGCCGTCAACTGTCAATTGTCAGTTGTCAACTGTTAATTGTCTTCATATGACGGCGAAGGAAATCGTGCGTTTTCACTCGATTATATGGCCGGCGATTCTGATGGGGTTGGACTTACCGCTCCCGAAACGCCTGTATTCTCATGGGTGGATTAACTTCGGCGGGAAGAAAATGGGCAAAAGCACCGGAAACATCATCGACCCGTTTATACTCGGCGAACGGTTCGGGGTTGATGCGGTTCGATATCAGATTCTGCGGGAAATGCCGTTTTCGGGTGATTTTGATTTCTCTAACGAACTCATGCTCAATCGAATCAACACCGATTTAGCCAACGATTTAGGTAATCTGGTTTCTCGAACCGTCGCAATGGTAATCAAATATTTCGACGGGGCTATTCCTGTTTCATCGCTCAAGTTTGAATCGGGCGAAGACAGTGATTTGATGACTAAAGCTGCGAATTTACGGAATAAAGTTGATGAGTTAATCGAAACCCCTAAATTGTCGGAGGCGTTGGGTGAAATTTTTGCGGTGATTTCTCGTGCGAACAAATATATTGATGAGACTACGCCGTGGGTTCTCGCCAAAGATGAGACGAATAAGCCGCGACTTGCGCAGGTTCTGTATAATCTGCTTGAGACCATTCGGATTTGTTCGAGTTTGTTGGCGGCGTTCATGCCGACTTCGATGAAACTGGTATGGGAACAAATCGGCGTTTCGGAATCGGAAGGGGATGTGACCTACGAAAAAGCCGGCGTTTGGAACGATGCGTTCAATTATACCGTTAAGAAAGGTGATATAATCTTCCCGCGGTTCGACATTGCAAAAGAGTTGGAGGGGTGACTTCGACACCCTTGACAAACATGAAAATCTATGCTATGCTCTTCACATGAAAGTTATTATCAGCTATATAATGCTTCTTTCGGTTATAACCTTGTTCACGCTGTTTCTCGATGCGGTAAGCGGCTTATTTGTGTTGATTATTTTCATTTCTGCGATTGTTATTTCAACCGCTCTGCATATTTATGCCGTTAAGGCTTTCGATTGCGACATCTCGGTCAATGCGAATTTACTGGAAAAAGGCGATAAAATCGAAATGCAGGTACGCACCCCGAAAGCGGCGTTTTTTTTGCCGAGCGTTTTCGAGATAAAGTTTAAACTCTCCTACCATCTGAACTGCCGTGAAGAAATCTACGCAATCACATTGGGCAGACAGGAAAAAGCGGGGGTTTTTCTTGTTGATGCGAACTTTTGGGGAAAAGCAAATATAGAAATCGCTCAAATTAAGGCAAATGATATTCTGGGGATTTTTGCAGCTTTGCCGAATTTTGCCAAACTTAAGTCAACCGGAAGAATCTGTAAAAAAAACGTTTTCACTGTGAAGATTTTTCCCGGTATTTCGGAACTTTCTCACAAAGCCGAGTTAATTCGGACGCTGGAGGATGCCAGTATTCACGACGATAACGACCAAAGCAGGGAAATCCCTTTCGCTTTTACGGGATTCCCGGGGTACGAACATCGGGATTATGTACCCGGCGACCCGCTCAAGAGTATTAACTGGAAACTTTCGGCGAAACGTGATAAATTATTCGTCCGTAAACCGGAAGCGTATGCGGGCGGTGACATGGCACTCTTTCTCGATAGTAGGTGCGCCCCGCAAAGCGAGGAGTTCATTCGGGGGCGAATCGCCGAACAGTCCGCGCTTGAATCTATGTTGGCACTGGCACAAACCCTTTCAAAACAAGAAATCTTGTGCAGGGTTTACGTTCTGTTCGATGGGGAATGGGGGGTCACTTCGGTTCAAGGGGCAGATGATATAGAAAATCTGCGATTCGCGCTTACCGAATATTCTTACCGCGAAGACGGCGAAAGGCTTCCTTCTGTTTCGGAGGAAAACGCAAGCGGATTCGTTATATTCACGGCGAACCCCGATGAGGATTTGTATTCGCAAACCGAAGCACTTCGGCATAAAGGCAATAATCCGGAAATCGTATCGCCGATTCAAGGTATTTGCAGTGACTGGCTAATTCAAGAGAACGACAGCGAAATCAGTTTTGTCAGGAGTTAGAGTTTATGAAGGCTATAATCAAATCTGTTTTGTTCCCGTGTTTACTTAGTTTTGTGACTTCCGTATCGGTTTTCTACGTCTATGAAAGCGGCGGATTCTTCAGCCACTTTTTTCCTATAATGGCGATTCTTGCAGGGAACGCATTTTTGTTCTGCGCTTATGAGAAGTTACGGCTCAAAAACAAGACCTGGTTTTCGACCATCGTTGTCATTATTGGGCTGATTTTCGTGTTGTTTATAGCGATTCAGTTGATTTTCGCTCAAGGGGACGGATTATATCGGCATTTTACCGAATGGTTTTTCAAGACCGGGGATACCGTCTTGTATTTCCCGTGGTTTACGGCGGCATTGATGGTTATGTACGTTCCTTTTATTTCGTCAACGATTTTCTACTTCACGAATGTGCGGTATAATGCTTTTTTCGTAATGCTGACCTGTATGACGACCTTCGCGCTTTATGCTAAGACTTTTACGGCGATTCCTTTCATTTTCCCATCTTTGATTATAGCGTTGTTCCTGTTTGTCTCAATCGAGAAGCGTTGGTATAACCCGGCAGCGAATCGGGCGTTGAATTACGGCAAGTTTGTCGCAACCGGGGCGTGTTTCGTGGCGTTGTCGGCGTACATAGCGGGACTGTTTCCGCCTGCCGAGACCACCCCTTACCGACAGAAATTCGACGACTTGATTACCGGGGGAATGACCGGACTGCTCGACCTGGCGGGATTCTCAATCGACGGAAACGTTTCCGGCACTTCCACCCCGTTAACGGTTGATGATGAGCGGATTTTGTTTCAGGTTTATAACGAAACCTCGGACGAAATCGGATATTTGCGGCGGCAGGTGTTTGATTACTGGACGGGGGAGGAATGGGAACACAATGATTCCGGCGGGATGACCTGGGTAGCCCGGTACGTTGAAAATTTGAGTGAACCCTTTGTGTTAGGGTCGTCGCAGGAATTCGTGATGATTCAGGAATTCGTGATGATTCGTATACTGACCTACAGCGATATCGGCTATTTGCCGGTTCCGCCGAATTCTGCGGGAATTTACTTTCCGGATGAGCAAATCCCGAAATCGATTCGCGGGGAGTACTACGTCCAGGGGCGGCGGCGTTCGCATTTTAACAAGGTCTACACCCTCGAATACACTAAATCGCCCTCCGAGGCGAGTGAACCCCTCTTTTACGATTATGAGCGTGAGTGGTACATGGATTCCACTCTGGGACTGTACGCACCGGTTGACTATATGGAGGAAATCCGTGAGCTTGCACTTGAAATCACTGCAGATTACGACAGTGTCTACGATAAAGCCGCTGCGATTGAACAGTATTTCTATAACGGAGAGTTCAAGTACGACGCGGGTTTTATTCCCGAAACCAAAGCGGTGGAGTATTTCTTGTTCGAGTCTAAAACCGGGACTTGTTCCGATTTCGCAACCGCTATGACGATTCTTGCACGGGCGGCGGGAATCCCTGCACGATATGTCGAGGGGTACGTTTTAGATGAATCGGCTAAAACAGATGAAAATGTCTACATCGTTCAGGTCAAACATTCCCACGCATTCCCCGAAATATATATCGAGGGCGAAAACGGCGGCGAATGGGTGATTTTCGAGCCGACCATTCCCGGAGAATCCCGCGAAAGAAGCGGGTTCGGTTATGTAGGTGTGCTTACCGTGCTGATTTCTCTCGGCGGGGCAGGAGTAGGAAGCCTGCTTTTCGTTATTTTCGTATTGCCGAAAATAAAGGAACGCAGATTCCGTCAAAGGCTTCAAGATGCTTCTGCGGATGAGCAGGTTTGCCGGGTTTATAATCGGATTTATTCGCTGTTCATGAAGGAAATGGGCATTAATGAACGTACGTTGTCTTCGGGGGATTTAGACCGATTCGCAAATGCGAGATACCGAACCGAGCTTTCGATGCTTACCGCAAACTACGATAGAGTGGTATACGGTGGAATTCCCGCTGTTGAAGGGGATTTTCCGGGGCTTTATGTAAGGTTTTTTGAGGCTGTTGAAGCTGTCCGAAAAGAATCGAAAAAGCGGGCAAAAAAGAATTAAGAAAAATTTTGAAAAAACACTGGATTTTTCCTTTCGTTTCTGTTATAATGTAAGATGAAATAAATAAATTACTATCAGGAGGACAACCCATAATGGCAAAACAATTCGTGTATCTGTTCAAAGACGGAGATGGTTCGCAGAGGAACCTTCTCGGCGGAAAAGGCGCAAACCTCGCCGAAATGACCAAACTCGGGCTGCCGATTCCGCAAGGATTCACCGTTTCTACCGAAGCCTGCACCCAGTATTATGATGACGGCGAAGTGATTAACGATTCAATCCAGACCGAAATCATGCAGAACATCGACAAGTTGGAGGCTATTGCCGGAAAGAAATTCGGCGATAAAGAAAATCCGTTACTTGTATCGGTGCGTTCGGGGGCGCGTGCTTCCATGCCGGGAATGATGGACACTATCCTCAACTTAGGTCTCAACGACGAAGTTGTAAAGGTAATCGCCGACAAGTCCGGTAATGCACGTTGGGCATACGACTGCTACAGACGTTTTATCCAGATGTATTCCGACGTTGTTATGGAAGTCGGCAAGCAGTACTTTGAAGAATTAATCGAGAAACTTAAACACGCTAAAGGCAACGCCGAAATGCTCGATACGGAACTTACAGCAGAAGACTTGAAAGAACTCTGCGTGCAGTTCAAGGCAGAATACAAGGCGAAACTCGGCGAAGATTTCCCGACCGACCCGAAAGAACAGCTCATGGGCGCGATTAAAGCCGTTTTCCGTTCATGGAACAACGACAGGGCGAAATACTACCGCAGAATGCACGACATTCCCGGCTCGTGGGGGACTGCCGTTAACGTGCAGGAAATGGTATTCGGAAACCTGGGCGATACTTCGGGAACAGGTGTTGCGTTCACTCGTGACCCTTCGACCGGCGAAAAGAAACTGTACGGTGAATACCTCATCAACGCACAAGGTGAAGACGTGGTAGCGGGAATTCGTACCCCGAACCTCATCACCCAGCTTGAACAAGACCTTCCGGAAGCGTACAATGAATTCGTGAAAATCTGTGACAAACTCGAAAATCATTACAAAGATATGCAGGACATGGAATTCACCATCGAAGACAAGAAACTGTATATGCTGCAAACTCGTTCGGGTAAGAGAACGGCTGCTGCTGCCCTGAAAATCGCTTGCGACCTCATCGACGAAGGTTTGAGAACCGAAGAAGAAGCGGTTTGCATGATTGACCCGAAACAGCTCGACGCACTCCTTCACCCGCAGTTCGATACAGCGGCGTTGAAAGCGGCGGCGGTAATCGGAAAGGGAATCGAAGCTTCTCCCGGTGCGGCTTGCGGAAAAATCGCACTTTCGGCTGAAAAAGCGGCTGAATGGGGAAAAACAGGCGAAAATGTAATCCTGGTAAGACCTGAAACTTCTCCCGAAGATATTGAAGGTATGGACTTCTCGAAGGGAATCCTCACCGCAATCGGCGGTAAGACTTCTCATGCGGCAGTGGTCGCTCGCGGAATGGGTAAATGCTGTATCGTAGGAAGCAAAGACCTCAAAATCGATGAAGAAGCGGCAACCTGCAAAATCGGCGGGCAATCATTCAAAGAAGGCGATGTGATTTCACTTGACGGTTCGACCGGTAATATCTACGGTACTGCTATCAAGACGGTTGAAGCTACTATCGGTGGCGATTTCGACCGGATTATGAAACTCGCTGACAAATACAGAAAACTCGGCGTTCGTACTAACGCGGATTCTCCTAAAGATGCGGCGGTAGCTGTTAAATTCGGCGCGGAAGGAATTGGACTGTGCCGTACCGAGCATATGTTCTTTGAAGCGGACAGAATCGCTGCCATCCGTGAGATGATTTGTGCTGAAACCGTTGAACAGCGCGAAGCGGCTTTGGCAAAGCTCGAACCTATGCAGCAGGGTGACTTTGAAGGTATATTCGAAGCAATGGGTAAATACCCCGTAACCATTCGTTTCCTTGACCCGCCGTTGCATGAGTTCCTTGAAGGAATCGATACCGCGGCACTCGCGAAAACCGTCGGTAAAACGAACGAACAAATCAAAGAAATCGTTACGTCTCTGCATGAGTTCAACCCGATGATGGGTCACAGAGGATGCCGTCTGGCGGTCACTTACCCGGAAATCGCGGCAATGCAGACCCGTGCGGTAATTAAAGCGGCAATCGCCGTTAACAAAAAGGGATTAAACGTTGTTCCGGAAATCATGATTCCGCTTATCAGCGAAGCGAAGGAATTGGCGTTCGTTAAAGCGGTAGTAGTTGAAACAGCTAACAAACTGATTGCAGAAGCAGGCGTTCAATTGAAATACCTGGTGGGCACCATGATTGAAATTCCGAGAGCTGCCCTCACCGCTGACGAAGTTGCGGAAGAAGCTGAATTCTTCTCGTTCGGAACGAATGACCTTACTCAGATGACGTTCGGTTTCTCTCGTGACGATGCAGGTAAGTTCCTCGATGCTTACTACAGTACCGGAATTTACGAGTTTGACCCGTTCGCGAAAATTGATACCAAAGGCGTTGGTAAACTGGTCGAAACTGCAGTGAAACTTGGTCGCGGTACTAATCCGAAACTGAAACTGGGAATCTGTGGCGAACATGGCGGCGACCCTTCTTCGGTGGCGTTCTGTCATACCGTAGGACTCGATTACGTTTCCTGCTCGCCTTTCCGTGTACCGATTGCGAGATTAGCGGCGGCTCAAGCGGCTATTGAAGATGGTAACGTGAGTAATAAAGGCTAAAAAAGCATAGTGATGTCGATGGGTTTAAAATAATTGCAAAAAAATTCCTCCCGAGTTTTCGGGGGGAATTTTTCGCAATATTGCTGAATTTTCACAATCGCCGTAAGCGAATAACCCGACAGAGTCCGGCATATATTAAGCGGTATGCAGAAGCGCGAAACGAAGCATGAAATCAAGTTCGCAAAAAAAATTTATTTTTTTTGAAACATTTCTGTCGTTTCAAACGTTTTATTGTTAGAGGTTGACTTATTTTGTCGGACATGATATAATATAGCAGTTGCGCTTGACTGCGAAATGCGAAACGGGGTGTAAATGGTGACAAATCAAGAAAGGGCGTGCTTAATGAAAAAGGCGGAAATGCCGAAAATTGTTAAAGAAGAAGCGGAAGAGGTCATAAACACGGAAAATCACGGATATATGAAAGAGTTTTTTGGGCGGATACGTGCGGGTTTTTCTGCGTTTTTCGGGTTGGGGAAATTAGGGAACGTTCTGTACCTTGTGTTCTTCCCTGTTTTTGTCATTTATTTGGAGATTTTAACGCGTTCATTCGTTGAAAGAAGCGTCGGCGTGACTTTCGTCAATTACATATATATCCTGTTGTTTTCTATATCGGCGGGACTGATGCTGTATGTGGGGAGTTCCCTGTTCAAGCGAGAGCGGCTCAACAAAATCATCGCTAACACGCTGATTTCGCTTATTACACTGGTTTATCTTATTGAAATCGTTGCGCGTAACTCGTTTAACTCGTTTTTCGGGTTGGATTTTCTTGCGGCAAACGGCGGAAATATGCTCCGCGATTATCACGAAATCACCTTCAAAGTTATAGTTCAAAGCTTCGGAATCATCCTGCTTTTTGTTGTGCCGTTGGTTCTTTTTAATCTGCCTTTTATTTCAAAAAGGCTTACCAAAAAAGCCGCCCCCGCTTCAATCAAAGCCTCTGCGCTCCTGTTGATGGTGATTCTTCATGTTGTGACGGTCGGAATTATCGAAAGCTCAACCCAAAGCAACGGGATACCATCCGATAAGGGGATTTATTCCTCCCAATATGAGGTGAATAAGAGCGTTTCGCGTTTTGGAATGTTCACGACCTTGCGTTTGGAAGTCAAGCATCTTTTATTCGGGAAAGCCGCTTATAAAGGTGGCGCGGATGACGGCGGGGGAGATGTTCCCATTTTCACGAATCCGCCAACAAGTGAAGCTACTACTGCGACAGCTTCTTCGGGCAATAAACCGGTTTCATCGACTGAGTCGGCTGTAACCACCCCGGCTGTTCATGTTCCGACCCCGCAAATCGGCGAAGGGTACGACCTTCTCGCACTTAGTCAGAGCGAGGGGAACAAAACCCTCAAAGACATGAATGAGTACTTCGCGGGAATCGAACCCACCATGACCAACGATTATACAGGGATTTTTGCAGGCAAGAATATTATATTCTTGACGTTGGAGGCGTATACGCCGTTTCTTGTCTCGGAAGAGCTTACGCCGACTCTCTATATGATGATGAACAGCGGGTTCGTGTTCGAGAATTTCTATCAGCCTGCGTGGGGCGGTTCGACCTCATCGGGAGAGTTCTCTGCATTGATGGGATTATTCCCCGATAGCGGGCAGGCTATGCAGAACACAATCGGCAAGGATTTGAGTTTCACCATCGGGAACAGGCTTTTGTCGAAAGGCTATACCTCATATGCGTTCCACGGAAACAATCACGAATATTATAAACGTCATTTGACTCACAAGGCACTCGGTTACAGTGAGTTTATCGCACCGGGGAGCGGACTCAATAATTTAGCACCGGGTTGGCCGGGGAGTGACAAGGATTTACTGGAAAAAACCCTCGACTATTATATCGACAAGCAACCCTTCAGCGTGTATTATATGACCCTCAGCGGGCATAGTGTTTACACCCGAAATGGTAATGCTATGGCTTCGCGCAACTGGGAGAAGGTTCAGCACCTGCCGTATTCCGAGGCGGTGAAGGCATATATTGCTTGTAATCTGGAGTTGGAATATGCCATGGAATACCTCATTCAAAGGCTTGAAGAGGAAGGGATTCTTGAAGATACCGTAATAGTCGCCACGAACGACCACTACCCTTACGGGCTTGAACCGCCAATCGCCGACAGGGATTATATTCCCGAACTGATTAAAGGGGATTCCTCTGCGACGTTGAGCGCGGACGAACGTGCGTTCGAGTTGTACAGAAGCACTTTCTTCTTGTGGAGTGCGAGCGTGAAAAAGCAGGTGGTGGTGACTAAACCGGGTTACACCTTAGATATTCTGCCGACGGTGCTGAATCTGTTCGGTGAGACGTATGATTCGCGCATTTTTACCGGACGCGATTTACTCTCGGATACACCGGGGATTGCGATTTTCCCTAATTACAGTTGGATTTCAGAGGTGGGGAGTTATAATTCCGCTACGGGGATTTTCACGCCTAATCCCGAGTTTGAAGGTAAGGAACTGGGCGATTACGTAAGCTCGGTATCAAAGGTCGTGAAAAATCGGATTGCGTACGGTAAAAGCGTTCAACAGAATGATTATTTCCGGTATTTGAACGGTTTATAAAATAAAAAAAACAAGAGCAGCGTTCAAGCTGCTCTTGTTTTTGCTTTTCAGGAATTTAGCGTATTCTCGGGAAAATGCTTCCGTGGCTGTGACCATCATCCCATTCGGAAGGTAAGTGCAACGCACCCTCGATAATCCAACCTACGTTTGAGTTGTTTCCCGATTTGAATATGACTTTCACGCTTCCGTCTTCCTCGTTTGACTTGGTGTAAGTCCCGCTTTTTTTGGTGTCGTGCGATAATGAAGCCTCGAATTTTCCGTCGGTGTGCAACCAGATGGTCTGACCGCTGTAGCTGTAGGTCTCGGCACTGTTTCGTCTGTTCTGCTGAATCACGAAAAACGTGATAACTCCCCCGATTAATCCCACCGCCGCCACAATGCAGACAACCGTAACGATTAGCTTGTTGCGTTTAGCTTTTTTGATTGCGGCTTCCCGCTGTAATTTTTTCTCTTTAGAAATCGACATATTACATCCTGTCGCCCTTTCATGTTTTTCGAGTTTTCAGCCATTCTTCAAATTCCCTGATTTTCGTTAACCCTCGCCGTGGTCATATTTGGGTGCGTTCGCGATGACTTCCGCTTCGAGTTGGCCCGGAAGCTCTTGATACCGTGCGAATTCCTGTGTGAAACTGCCCAGTCCTTTCGTCATCTGAAGAATCACCAATGCAAAGTCGGTGGTTTCGGATTGCGGCATTTCGGCATCGATTTGTGTCATGTTATTTTCGAGCGGGCTTGTTCCCAAAACAGAACCGCGCCGTTTGTTGACAATCCCCATGACATCTCCGGTGTTTTCGTTGCCGACCGTAATCTTCATCGAGAGAATCGGTTCAAGCAAACAAGGAGTCGCCGCCTTTGTTCCTGCTTTGAACGCCAACCGCGCCGCCTGAACAAATGCGATTTCCTTACTGTCAACCGGGTGATACTTACCATCGGTGAGGGTCGCTTTGAGCCTTACCACGGGGTATCCGGCAATCGGCCCATGTTCGATACTTTCTTTCAGACCTTTTTCAACGGCAGGGAAGAACTGTTTCGGTACACTGCCGCCGACTACTTTTTCTTGGAAAATCAATTCGTCTTCGCTGTGCGGTTCGAAATCCATTATAACCACCCCGAACTGCCCCGCACCACCCGACTGTTTCTTGTGTTTGCCTTCGATTCCGGTGACTTTTTTACGAATCGTTTCGCGGTACGCGATTACCGGCGGCGAAAGCTCAACATCCACCCCGAATTTAGATTTCATTTTATTTACCGTAACGTCAAGGTGCTGGTCACCCAGTCCGCCGATTACCCTCTGGCGGGTTTCGGAATTGTTTACATAAGAGAGAACCTTGTCCTCTTCGCAAATTTTCTTGATTGCGCCGCTGATTTTCGCTTCATCACCTTTGCCCTTCGCTGAAATCGCCTGGAAGAATACCGCAACAGGGAATTCAATCGGTGCAAACTCGGTCTTGACACCCGGATTCACGAGTGCGTCTCCGGTTGTCGCCGAAAGTTTGGTAATCGTGACTATGTCCCCTGCGAAAGCCTCACCCAAGTCTTCTTGCTTCTTGCCTTTGATTGCGAGCAGCTTACCGAAGCGTTCCGGTTCCCCGGTACGCAGATTCAGTGGTTCGGTTTTCGCGTTGAGTGAGCCGGTAACGACCTTCACTAAACTCATCTTTCCTACAAACGGGTCGGCGATTGTCTTAAACACGAACGCCGACAGCGGTTTTGATTCGTCGTATGCGGCATTGTTTCCGTCGGAAGTAGGTTCGCCTTTAACGTCAAGCGGAGACGGGAATGAATTTACGATTAAATCAAGGAGAGATTCAACCCCCTCACCCGAATTAGCAGTCACTGCAACCACCGGCGCAATTACTCCTTGGGCAAGTCCGTCGCGCAGACCTTTAGAGAATTCGGCATCGCTTAACTCTTCCCCGCCGAAAAACTTTTCCATCAACGCTTCATCGGTTTCGGCGATTAGCTCTGCCAGTGAATCTTTGTCCGAAAGCTCACACACTGCCCCGCCGAATCGTGATTTAAGCCCGGCGAGCGTTTTAGCGAAGTCGGCATTATCCTCATCGTTTTTCGTGACGGCGAAGATTCGGGCTTTCCCTTGTTTCGAAGCCTCATTATACGCTTTGATTGTCCCGACCTGCACACCATCTTTCGCCGAGAGTGCGATTACAACCGTTTCAACCGCACGAATACCCTCGTACATTCCGCCGATAAAGTCAAACTGACCGGGCGTGTCGATAATGTTGATTTTGGTGGACTTCCATTCGGTGTAAGCGAGGGAAATGTTCAGCGATATTTTCCTCTTGATTTCTTCCGGGTCGTGGTCGCTGACGGTGCTTCCGTCACTGACTTTACCCATTCTGTCGATTCCGCCGCTCTTGAACAAGAGGGCTTCCGCCAGGGTTGTTTTTCCGCTGCCGCCGTGTCCGGCAAGTGCGATGTTCCGGATGTTCGCCGATTTGTAAGATTTCATAAGCCATCCCCTTTTCGTTTATTTAAATTTTACTTTTTCGAATCCTCACGTATTGCTCAAAAAGATTATACTACATTTTTAACAAAAAATCTATAGCTTTTTGAAAATTTTTTGGTGAATTTTCTGAATTTTGAAAATTTTTAAATTTTTTTAGATTCAGGGGAGGCGATTGTCCGAAAAATCAATATACAGGAAACGCGCCCCCATAGTCGAAATCACCGAAACGTCCCGAACATTGTTGTTTTTCATGTCCAGCCATTTCAGCCCCGCTAATTTCGCTAACGGAGTAATATCCTCGACTTGATTGTTCTTGAGGAACAGGCGTTCCATTCTCACAAGCTCACTCAGTGGCGACAGATTGCTGATTTGATTGTTGTCTAAATCAAGAAATTCCAACCCAAGCAGATTCGATAACGGCGAAATATCGCTGATTTGATTATCCATCGCCGATAAGACTTTCAGGTCGTTCAGTCCGCTAATCGGGCTTAAATCGCTGATTTGGTTGTTGTCCAAAATCAGATGTTCAAGATTGGAAAGTTCACTCAATGGTTTAATGTCTTCGTCGGTGAGTTCCATCCCGCTTAAGTCGATTTTTGTGGCGTTTTCGGGGACTTCCCTGCCTTTGATGATAACGAGCCGCGGCGGTTCCTCGGTGATGATTTCGGTAACGCTTTGCGATTCGCTCCTGCCGGTTTCGCCGATATCATCGATTCCGTCACTGCGCTTGTCGGATTTACAACCGGACACACCGATAACGGCGATGAGTGTAATCGCCGTCAGCAGTATATTGCATTTCTTCCGGTAGGAATTGACTGCCGGAAATGCAACAAGATTTGCAGTGTAAGTCCGTCTTTTTTTGAATTTCATACCGACTTTCTCCCTCTATTCCCCCTCAAGGTAATTCGCTTCATCGCTCAACTTAAACGCTTTTCGCAACTCATTTTTCCAAATCATAACTTTCCCCGAATCGGGGTAAACCGCCGCTTCCGGTGCGGTTAAATCCACAGTGTCAACATCAAGATACACGAGCGGCGCATTTGAAGTGTTAATCAGCATATGCGCGCCCGATTCATTCGCGGGCATGACAATCACATCGCCCTCCGAAACGGATTTTTCACCGTCGGGAGTCTTTAACGTACCACTACCGCTTATGATATAAAAAACTTCTTCGCTACCCAAGTGATAATGATACGGATAGTTCGCTTTCCCCGGTTGCAAGGTGTAAAAGCAGACGGATAGCTTCCCTACTCCTGCGGTGAAAGGGTTGCTTACCGCACTTTTTTGATACTCGAAAGAGCGTTTGTGTTCTTTCCCGGGTTCAAAAAACTCGTTTAAATTTGCAGTTGTAAACTCCGCGGTTTTTACGTTTGAAATGGTGATTTTTTGCATTTCCATTAACTCCTTCTTTATAATTAAAGTGAGCAAAATGCTTGATTATATTTTCGCGAGGGCTTCTTCTAAAGTCAAGCCTGTATAATCCTGCGCATGGAAAAGCTTACCGTTTTGCCGTGAATCCGCAAACGCACCTAATGCCGCACCGGGAATCACACTTTCCGGTGCGTGGAAAGCGTTCGGCCCACCTAAATCGGTTCTGCACCAACCCGGGTCGAGCAGGGTTATAACTACATCTTTATCCTTGACTACAGTTGACAGGTCGGTCGTGAATTTGTCCAATGCCGCCTTACTCGCCGAATATCCCGCCTGTTGCGGTTCATCTTTGATTCCGCTGGTGGTGTTGATTATCCTGCCGAATCCGCGTTCAAGCATTTTCGGAAGCAGTCGATAGCAAATCATTGCCGGTGAAGTCGTGTTGATTATAAAACTTTTTGTGAAATCTTCTGCAGGGGTCGTGAAGTATTCGGTACGATATGCAATCTGCACCCCCGCATTATTAAAGAGTATATCCACAACTCCTTCATTGGGTCTGCTCTTTGAACAAATCTCATCCAACATAGCCTCGACTTGGTTTAAGTCCGACAGTTCCGCACCTATAGAATAGGCTTCCACCCCCAACGCCAGAACCTCATTCAAGATTTTTTCCGCGTGGTTGACATCTCGTGAGTGCAGAATAAGGTTGCACCCCTGTTTCGCCATGAAAAGCGCGACTTGTTCGCCGAGTCCGCGGCTCGCCCCCGTGATTAATGCCCATTTTCCTTTTACGTTAGTCATTGCCTTCTCCTCCTGAAATTCTTTTTTTCTTCCACTCTTCGATTCCTTGTTTGACCGAATCGACAACTTTTCTATCCATTGCCGCTTCGGTTTGTGCGATTGCCGCATCTAAATCTCCGCCGAGTTCTTTAATCATATACAACGTTGATAAATTCTTGCTGTTAGTATCGAATATTTCTGCTGCATTAGCCATTGCCTTCTCCTCCTTCACTTGTTTTCCCGATTGATTTGAGTATATCTTCGCGTGCTTTTTCCGGGGTTACTCCTTTTGCGTCTGCTAATATTTCGTAAAAGGTTGCACGCATTCCCTGCATATTTCCTTGTTCGAGCATTACCGCCAACGGAGTATACTCGGCGACTTTATCTACCTTATCAGCCATTACTCTCTTCCCCCTTAATTTGCAGTATTGCCGAATCCAACGCCGAAATCACTCGGTCGCACCATGAATCAAACTCAACGTCTTCGACCTGCAGTCCGGGATTTGCCAATACGTTTTCGATTGTCTCGCGAACGCCTTGGTCGAATCTTTTAGTCGGGGTGAATCCCGGTACGAGACGTTTGAGTTTTGCGTTATCGAACACCACCGAGTTAGATTTATCCCCGATTAGAGAACCGGTGAAGTCATAATCCGAGCATTTTGCCAAAAAGTCCGACGGAACGTAATACGGCTTATATTGAACGTTCAAGACGTTTGCAATCGCCGTGTAAATTTGATTCCAGGTTAACGTCTCATCCGACGTGATTTGAACCGACTCCCCGATTGCATGAAGATTTCCCATCAATCCGATGAATCCGCCTGCAAAGTCGGAATTATGCGTCATCGTCCACAGCGAAGTACCGTCTCCGTGGACTATAACGGGTTTCCCCTCCAGCATACGCTTGACGATTTGCCACGAACCCTTCTCCCCGTGAACGCCGAGCGGTACCGAACGCTCATCATAAGTGTGGGACGGCCGAACGATGGTTACGGGAAAGTTTTCTTCTCTGTACAGTTTGAGCAGATATTCTTCGCAAGCGATTTTATTGCGCGAGTATTCCCAGTAAGGGTTGGCAAGCGGAGTAGCCTCATTGACCCTGTAATCCGACAGCGGTTTCTGATACGCCGATGCCGAACTTATGAAAATAAACTGTTTAGTCTTGTCTTTGAACAGTCGATAATCCCTCTCCAACTGTGGCGGAACAAACGCTATAAAATCAGCAACGGTATCAAATTGCAGGTCTGCAATTAATTCGGCGACTTTAGACTCATTGTTTATATCGGCTTTGAGTTGTTTTACGTTTTCGGGCAGCGTTGCGTTTCGATTGCCCTTGTTCAGCACGTACAATTCCCATTCGTCGGAATTAGCGAGTAATCCGGTAATCGCCATGCTGATTATACCGGTTCCGCCTATAAATAAAGCTTTTTTCATGGTTATGACTTCCTTTTTTATATTTTATTACGGCAAAGCCCTCCTTAATGTCTTAAGGAGAACTTCACAAACTTAATCATTGCGGCTCTTGTTTAGCTTTCAGCCTCGTCAAGCTCACCTGCTCGACGACGAAGTTGCCGACCCGTGAGCTCTTGTTTAGCTTTCAGCTTCGTCAAGCTCACCTGCTCGACGACGAAGTCGCCGACCCCGTGAGCTCTTGTTTAGCTTTTAGCTAGTTTTCAACAAAACCGCTTTCTACGAGCTTAATCAAGCCTTCGACTGCCAACTGTTCATCGGCACCATCGGCTATAACCCTTATGGAAGAACCCCTCACGATTCCTAATGAGAGAATCCCCAACAAGCTCTTGGCGTTTACCCGCCGCTCTTCCTTTTCCACCCAGATGGATGACTTATACTCGTTTGCCTTCTGAATAAAGAACGTTGCCGGCCGCGCGTGCAAGCCAACCTGATTCTTAACGTCTACCTCTTTTACGAACATAAAAACCGACCTCCTATTAAATTTTCAGCTCATGTATTTCCGCTTTTTCAATGCTATATTAATTATATCTGCTATTGCCGGATTAATCAATATATTTAATCACTAAATTTCAGGCACTTTTTCGTCGATTATTTGTGAAAGTTGTACATATCGGGGCGTTTTTTTGCTGTAGCGTTGAGAGATTCCTCGGCGCGCCACTTATTGATTTCTGCGTGATGTCCCGATAGAAGCGTTTCCGGAACTTTTCTTCCTCGCCAGACTTCCGGGCGGGTGTACAGCGGATGTTCGAGCAATCCGTCCCAGTGACTTTCCTCGGTATATGCCGAAGAATCCGGCAGAACCCCCTCCTGCAATCGAACGAGGGAGTCTGTCAGGATTAACGCAGGGAGTTCCCCGCCGGTGACAACGTAATCGCCGACACTGATTTCTTCGAACGCCAGTTCTTCAAGTACCCGACAGTCGATTCCTTCGTAATGACCGCATAATATGACCAGCCATGGTTCTTTGGCGAGTTCTTTCACCAATTCTTGGGTGAGGGTTTTCCCTTGGGGGGACATATAAATGAGCCTCGGCGGAGGGGATTTTTCTTGTTGCCCCTCTATGATTCCGCAAATGCAGGAATACACCGGTTGGGCTTGGATAATCATTCCGGTTCCGCCGCCGTAGGGCTTGTCGTCCACCGAGCGGTGCTTGTTTTCCGCGTAATCGCGAATATTATGGCAGTTGACCTCGACAACCCCCGCCGTTCGCGCTCTTCCTATAATACTTGCCGAGAGATAACTCTCACAAACCGCCGGAAACAGGGAGGCTATATCAATTTTCATCGAAGAGTCCTTCCAGCGGGCGAATTTTAATAAGCCCTCCCGCAATGTCCACGCTGATTAGCACCTCCGGAACAGACGGGAACAGGAGTTGTTTTCCCTCCGGCGTTCGGATTACGTAGACATCTTTCGGGGCATTTTGCAGGATTTCTTCGACTTTGCCGTAGTGTTTTCCCGTGTCTGCGTCGGCTACATCAAGCCCGATTAAATCGCAAATAAACCAGGAATCATCGGGGAGGGTATAATCTGCCCTGTCAACGTACAGAAATTCCCCCACGAGATTCTCCGCTGTTACGATGTTGTCGATATCTTCCAGTTCCAGGACGACAAACCCTTTTCGGATTTCGCGAATCCGTGCGGTTAAGGGGGATTTGCTTTCCCCCAAGTAGAACCGTTTGAAGCCGTCGAAAACGTCGGCATTATCGCAAAGCAGTTGCGCCCTTATGAGGCCTTTCAGGCCTTGCGGCTTGGTCAGCCGCGCGATTTCGATATATTTTTTTGTTCTTTCCATATGCCATGATTATACATTAATTTTTATTGTTTGTCAAACCCTTGACAAAATAAAAAATTCGTTGTATACTAATGAAGTCCAAAGTGCAAACGAATAGGAGAAGTTGTTATGTCTGCTTTCGACAATGTCCCGGTCAGGTTACGCAATCTCCCGGTTGACTTGTATTTAGAATGTAAAATTTACTCAAAAAAACCGTCCGACGCTAATCGCCCGAACGAGGAAGACTTTTCGCTGTTATGTGAGAATCAAACCCTTACTCAGGGGGTAATCGACCGCTTGAAACGAACTGTTTTCCCTTCAAGCATGATTCACCTTCCGCGGCAGGGGGTTATTTCCGGTTTGTTCGATAAAGGTCATAACGTCGGGTATAGTGACGATGATGTTCGTGCTATTCGCGACGGAAAAAAACCGTGGGTTTCCAAAAAGCCGACCTCTGTTTCGACGAAGTCTTCCAGTAAAGGAGAATCGTCTCACAGCAGCTCGAAAGTCAAGAGTGATTCTAATGCCGGCTTTTTCAAGAAAAAATTCCAGATAAAACGGTTCGGTGAAGTGATTGAGCTTTATAACAAAACCAAGGACATCACTGAAAATATGCTCAGTACCGCCGCCGCTACGGGGAAAATTGATAAAGAACAGAGTGCGGCAATCACGAAGGATGTTCAAGAGCAGCTTGGTTCGACCGATGTTTCGTTGATTATCCAGACAATCAACCAGATTCGTACCGCCGACCAGTATCTCCACTCCCATTGCCTGAACGTGGCGTTCCTCAACGGATTGATGGGCAGATGGATGATGCTTGATTCTCAACGCCAGAATGAACTGGTGGAGGTCGGGCTGTTCCACGATATAGGAAAACTGTCAATTGCGCCGGAAATTCTTAATAAACCTGCCGAACTCAACGAAGAGGAATTCAGCGAAATCGAGAAGCACCCCTCTCTTTCGGTGGAAATGCTGATTAAATCGGGGGTTCGTAATAAAGCCGTGCTTGAAGGGGTCGCCCAACATCACGAGAGATTCAACGGAACGGGCTATCCGAAAGGTCTGGTAGCGGAAGAAATATGTGAGTATGCACGAATTACGGCAATCTCAGATACTTATGATGCGATGGTGACAGACCGATTCCACGATAACGCTCACTCGCCTTTTGTGATTTTGAACGAGTTCGGGCGGGGCGGGTATTCGGAACTGGAATTACGGTATGTAAACGTCTTCATCAATTGCATGATTGACGAGTTGCAGGGCAAAGAAATCATCATGAACGACGGTTCGGAAGCGGTCGTGCTTCTGGTTGACCCGCGCAGACTGCTTTACCCTATCGTAGAAGTCGAAGGTCGGGTTGTTTCCACCGACAGCAGTTTCTATTGCGTGAGAATGAAGAATATGTTGAGTTGATTAGTCATATAAAAGCGGGAAATCCCCGCTTTGAACGGGGGTATAGCGCAGTTGGGAGCGCGTCTGACTGGCAGTCAGAAGGTCAGGGGTTCGAATCCCCTTATCTCCAGTGGATTGTAATAATACGAACCCCTTATCGATGAACATCGGGTAGGGGTTCGTATTAGTCTTGTTTCCTGCACCATCAGGGACTCGAACCCCGGACCTACCGGTTATGAGCCGGTAGCTCTAACCAACTGAGCTAATGGTGCTATTATACTGCTTGTCGGACAAAAAATCCCTGATTTTTATTGAAAGTAAGGGTGTAATACCCCGCCCCTTGGGGCGGCACTCTCGCCCGCAGGGCGAGGTGTGCAGGGCTTGCCCTGCGGTGTTACCTTACATCAATTCGATTTTTATATGCCGATTTTTATATGCCGACAAGTAGTATAGCATATTTCTTTGAGAATTTCTACTATAATTTGAAAATTCGGCATTTTGCACAAAAAACAGCGGTCGATTTTAGTGAAATTCGCCAAATTTTACATTTAGCTAGCACATACTTGACATAACAAAATTTCTATGATAAAATAAATAAATTATGATGCGTGATATGACGAAGGGAAAACCTTTCCCGATAATAATTCGGTTTTGCATACCAATCCTGTTGGGGAGTCTGTTTCAGCAGGCGTATAACATGGTAGACGCTCTAATTGTGCGTCGCTTCGTGGGATTGGACGAGATGGGGGCGGTTCTGTCCACCGGTTCTCTGCATTTTATGATAATCGGTGGGATTATCGGCTTGACTACGGGGTTCTCCATACCGATTTCCCGTTCATTCGGGGCGGGCGACCACGTCGAGATGCGTAAACTCGCCGCGAACGCTTTCTATCTGTGCGGATTTTTCTCGGTAATTCTTACCGCATTGACCTTGGTCTTCATTCGGCAGCTTCTTGTCTTCATGCAGACCCCCGCCGAAACGATTGAAGCGGCATACTCTTACATAATAGTGTTATTCGGCTCAATCCCCGTGATTATGGCGTATAACATACTTGTTGCCCTGCTCCGCTCATTGGGTGACAGCAAGACTCCTCTTTATTTCTTGACGGTTTCCTGCTTTTTAAACATAATCCTTGACCTGCTTTTCATAGCCGTTTTCAAATGGGGGACGGCGGGGGCGGCGTGGGCAACGGTGATTTCGACTTTTGTGGCGGTTGTCTTGTGCTTTATTCATATACGAAAGAATTTCCCGGCTTTGTATTTTGGCAAGGGTGAGTTCAAGTTTTGCCGTAAACGTTCCGCCGTATTACTGCGAAACGGCGTTCCTATGGCGTTACAGTTTTCGATTACAGCGGTGGGGAGCGTGATTATTCAGCGGGCGGTGAACAGTTTCGGTGCGATTGCGGTTTCGGCAATCGGAACGGCGGCGCGGTTGCAGATTTTCGTAATGCAACCGATGGAAGCACTCGGCTTAACAATGGCGACCTATTGCGCACAAAACCTCGGCGCGGGAAAACTTCACCGTATAAAAAAGGGAATCCGGTTGAGCATGATTACGGTACTGATTTACAGTGTCGTCACCGGATTGCTAATCATTTTTGCGGGGCGATACCTGGCTTTCTTGATTATCGGATTAGGCGCGGGTTCGGCGGAGGAATCCGCAGGCATAGCCGAAGCGATGGGGTATATCAAGCAGTTTCAAATCGTGAACGGCAGCTTCCATTGGCTGTTGGGGATTCTGTTTATCGTACGGAATTCGGTTCAGGGATTGGGTTACAGCAAAGTCACCATGTTAGCGGGGGTGAGTGAGCTTTTTGCGAGGGCGGCGGTGGCGTTCATGCTGGTACCGTTCTTCGGGTTTAATGCGATTTGTTTCGCGAATCCTATGGCATGGCTTGCCGCCGATATACTACTGATTATTGTGTTCTTGACTTTGATGAGGAAGTTTTCGAGAATTAATCGTCATGATTTAAAAGGTAAAATCTCATGATTAAAAAGTGGAATGTAAAAAATTTCAAGGCTGAAATAACCAGTCCGGTGGTTGCAGGGCTGAGTCCGCTTGCGAAGGACGTTCTTGCCGCACGCTCCGTTACCGATGTGGAGTCGGCACACAACTTTTTTAATGCGGAACTGTTTCACTCGCCTTTTCTTTTGAAAGACATGGATAAAGCCGTTGAAATCGTAAAAGAAGTGTTGGAGAACGGCGGACGAATCACCGTATACGGTGACTATGACTGTGACGGAATTACCGCTACGGTTATGCTTTACAGTTATCTCACCGCGCTCGGCGGGGAGGTTGACTGGTACATACCTTCCCGGGGGGAAGGATACGGACTTAACGCTGCGGCAATCGAGAAAATCGCTGTGGGCGGTACAGAGTTGATTATAACCGTGGATAACGGGATTTCAGCCTTCGCGGAGGCTGAGTTAATCAAGCAAAAAGGCATCAAGCTAATCATAACTGACCATCATACCCCTTATAAAAACGGTGAATGTCTTCCGCAAGCCGATGCGATAATAAATCCGAAACAGAGGGATTGCAGTTACCCTTTCAAGGAATTAGCCGGGTGCGGCGTAGCACTCAAACTGATTTGCGCAATGGAAAACTCCGACGGGGCAGACGTAATCGAACAATACGGCGATTTAGCCGCAATCGGCACAATTGCCGATATAGTCCCCATTACAGATGAAAACCGCCAGATTGTCGCATTGGGGCTTCAACATCTCGAATACTCCGAAAATATCGGGTTGCATTGTCTTATGAAGAAGGCAGGTCTGGGAGAATCCCATATAGATTCGACTGCGTTGGCATTTATCCTCTGTCCGCGGATTAATGCGGCGGGGCGGCTTGCACATCCGGGAAAAGCGGTCGAACTCCTGCTTTGCGAGAATCATGAAATCGCCTCGGCAAAAGCCGAAGAGCTCAACGCACTTAATCGGCAACGGGTGGAAGAAGAGCGTGAAATTATTTCGCAAATTGAGAAACTTTTGAGCGAAAACCCCCGACTTCTAAAGCAAAGGGTGTTGGTTTTATCGGGAAAAGACTGGAATCCCGGAATAATCGGGATTATCGCCTCCCGCATGGTGACACGATACGGCAAACCCTGCGTGGTAATCACTCATGAGGTGGCTTCGACGACAGCAAAAGCAGAACAAGAGCAACGGGCGGCGGCTTCGCCGTCGGCAGGTTGCTTGACGACAGCAAAAGCGAGTTGTCGCTCGGTCGGCGGATTCTCGGTTTATGAGATGTTGGCGTTCTGCGGTGATTTGTTGGTCAATTTCGGCGGACACGCGGGTGCGGGGGGATTTTCGCTTGAAAGCGAGAAAATCGAGGCATTGACCGAACGGATTCACGAATACGCGAGAACCCGCTTCACCGTCATGCCGGAACTTGAAGTCGGGGCTGATTCAATCCCGAACGCACATGATATAAACGTCGAAAACGTTGAAAAACTAGAGATGGTTCAGCCGTTTGGCGAAGGTAATACCGTACCGATTTTCTACCTGCCGAATTGTTTAATCAAGAGCAAACGTCCGCTGAAAGAAGGCAAGTACATTTCGTTTACCGCCGAGTATCAAGGCAGAGATTTCAAGGTGCTGGACTTTTCGCGGAGTTATGCCGATTTTTGGTATAAAATCGGAGATATGGTTGACTTGATGCTCAATTTTTCGATTAACGAATACAATGATTCTAAAGACGTGAGCATGAAGATTGTTGATATACGACTTTCGGGATTGTCGCAGGACAGATTTTTCTTGGCGAAGGCGACTTATGAACAGGTCGTGCGGGATGAGGAAATCGACGGCAATCTGTATTCGCGGATTGTTCCGGGCGATTCCGACATGAAACGTGCCTACGACATAATCAGAAACAGCGGTTGTCTTGATGAAATCGTTCAAAGGGGCGTGAAGTCGGGAATAAACTACTGTATGCTCCGTGTGATTATCGATGTGTTTGAGGAAATGGGGCTGCTCACGTTGAATCCTGTGACAGGGGGGATTGAAATGAACAAATCAGGGACAAAAGCGGACTTAAACAAGTCTGAGGTGCTTATAAATTTAAAGCTGAAAGCGGAAAGGAGTTCTGGCTAAATGAAACGTATACCTTTATTATTGTTGCTGATTTTGCTGATTACGGCAATCAGCGTAACGGGGTGCAGTAAAGTTGATGACGGGGTTCCTGAGGAAACACCTGACAGCAGTACTGAGGCAGAGACCACCGAGCCGCCGGAAGAAACGGGTGAGCCTGAACCGCAAATTCCCGAGTTGCCGCCGATGCTCCCCGATTATCTTGAGTTCTATGAAATCAATGAGGATGTGGTGGGACATTTGAGAATTGACGGAACGAAAATCAATTATCCGGTGCTTCAAGGCCCGAACAACGACTTCTACATGGACCACAACATTTACAAGCAGGAAGATAAGATTAACGGTTCGGTTACTGCCGATTATAAGAACCGTTTCAACGGCTACGAAATCTCCGATAATACGGTTTTGTTCGGGCATAACAATGCGGGGAATTTTCTGTCGGTGGGTCAACTGACGCGGTATTACTTCGGTGCGCTTGACGGTTCGTTGGCTTTTTACAAATCGAACCCGGTGGTGTATTTCGATACCATGTACGAAAAAATCGAGTGGAAGGTGTTTGCGGGGGTGCTGTTTAACACGCAAGATCGATACGGCGAACGTGTTTTCTTCTGGAATCATACCGATTTCGCTAACGAAAAAGACTTTCATGATTATATCCGAATGGTAATGGACAGGAGTCCGTTTTTCACCGATGTTGATATCGAATACGGCGACCAAATTCTCTCGCTTATGACGTGTTATTACCCCGGTCCCGATGTCGATGCGCGGTGGGTGGTGTTCGCACGGCGGGTTCGTCCCGGGGAGAGTAACGAGGTCGATACAAGCAAAGCTATTTTTAACCGCGATTATTTCCGTTTTGGAAAGAGTTCCGGCGAAAGTACCTGGGACACGTCTTATTTGAAGAGTCTTTCGGGTGAATCGGGTGAGTTGCCGCCGGTCGGCAAATGGAGGAAGTATGAATAGTAATCAAAACAGTGAGCCCGAAGGCAAAATTGCGGGCAAAACCGATGGTGATTTTAACGAAAAAGATTTTTCGGAAGATTTTTCAAAAGAAGCGTTGTGGGAGCGGATTCTGACGAAAGCCAGGAGTACCGAAAAAAAATACGATGAGGTGAAACTCCAAAAAGCGTACGAAGTCTCGTTCGAGGCGCATGACGGGGTTCGACGTAAAAGCGGTGAGCCGTATATCGTTCACCCGGTTGAAGTCGCCGAAATCCTCCTTGAACTCTGTATGGACACCGATACAATCGCGGCTTCGCTGTTGCATGATGTTGTGGAGGACAATAATATCATGTTCCCGCTTTCGGATATACGGCGGCGATTCGGTGATGATATTGCGAACCTGGTTGACGGGGTCACGAAAATCGGGTTTGTTACCGCTAAATCGGGGGAGAATATTCAACAGCAGATTCATGCCTCTACTGCGGAAGAACGTAAGAACGAAAATGTGCGCAAAATCTTGATTTCCATGTGTAACGATACGCGGGTTTTCATTATAAAACTCGCCGACCGCCTGCATAATATGAGAACGCTCGGTGCGTTTCGTGTTGAGAAGCAAAAGAGAATCGCACTCGAAAGTATGAGCTTTTACGCACCTATTGCCCATCGTCTCGGAATCGCGCATATGAAAGACGAACTGGAAGACCGTTCGTTATATTATCTCGATAATTTCGCTTATAAAGAAATCGTAGACACGCTGGAACGCCATAAACTCAACTGCGGTGATTTTATTGAGCAAATCAAGTCGAAAATTCAAGAGCGACTCAGAGGTGTGCCGTTTCCCTCCGAAATCGAGGGCAGGGTCAAAGGGATTTACAGTCTTTACAAGAAAATGTACGCAACGGGGAAAACCATTGATGAGATTTATGACGTTTATGCGGTCAGGGTTATAATTGAATCGCCGAAATCTCCCGACTGTTATACCGTAATGGGCGAAGTCCATGATATGTACAAACCTATTCCCATGACTTACAAGGACTACATCGCTTCACCGAAATTAAACGGATACCAGTCCCTTCATACCACCGTTTTGGGAAGAGAGCGGATTCCCTTTGAAGTGCAGATTCGTACCCGGGATATGCACAATACCGCACGATACGGGGTTGCGGCACATTGGCGGTACAAGAGCGGAACTTTCGCGCCTAAACAGCACGAAAACAAGTTCGATTATATCAGACAGCTTCTGGAACAGCAACAACAGTCAGACGATGTTGACAGCCTTTCCAACGCCATTAAGACCGACCTTTCACCCGACGAAGTCCATCCCATGACCCCGAAAGGTGAGTCTAAGACCCTCCCGAAAGGTTCTACCGTGGTTGACTTTGCGTATCTGATTCATACACAGGTCGGCAATAAGATGATTGGTGCGAAAATCCGCGGGAAACAGGTCAGTTTCGACCATGCACTCGAAACCGGTGATGTTGTTGAAATTATCACGTCGGACTCGCCGAACCACGGGCCTACACGTTCGTGGTTGGATTATGCGAAAACAAGTCACGCACGCGCAAAGATTCAGAGTTGGCTTAAGAGCATACGCCGACCCGAAAATATTTCGTCGGGGCGGGCTTTAATCGACAGCGTACTCCGTCGGGATAACATCAAAGCCGACGATGAATCGCTGGATTTGTTGGCTAAACGGCACAAATTCAACTCGCTGGAAGCGTTGTGTGCGGCAATCGGTTACGGTGGGGTCAAAACCACCGATGTGACCGACTGGATTCAAAAAGAACTGGGCAAAAAACCCGAAATCTTTTCGCCGCCTACCCGGGAAGAATTACAGGAACAAATCGAGCAGACCCGCAAGAAGAAACAGTCGGGCGGGGTGAGCGTTAAGGGAATCGATGATTGTCGGACACGATTCGCGAGTTGTTGTAATCCACTCCCCGGCGATGATATAATCGGATTTGTTACGCGGGGTTACGGTGTTTCCATTCACAAGAGGGATTGCACGAACATTACGGCGAGAATGGATTCACAAGAGGGCAAAGAACGTTTAATCGAAGCCGAATGGGCAGAAACCGAAAATGAATCCTATTGCGTTACCATTGAAATAATCGGGGTTGACAGGAAAGGGCTTCTCATGGACATTATCGCCTGCGTTTCGTCCAACCATATCCCGATAATCTCTAATAATTCCCGAACGCTCAAAAACGGAAACGCATTCATCAGTTTGACGTTCAGCATTACCGGGATGGAACAACTGAACAAACTCATAGCGCGGCTCAACAAGGTCGCAGGGGTGATTAGCGTAGAAAGGACGGGTAATAGGGGTGAAAATAACAAGTCTTAAACTCGGCACGTTCGAGACTAATACCTACATCGTGATTTCGGGGAATCGGGCGGCGGTCATTGACCCGGCGGGAGAATCTTCGAGGATTTTAGATGTTGTTAAGTCAGAAGGGGCGGAATTAGTTGCGATTCTGCTTACCCACGGACATTTTGACCATACTACTTCTGCGGCGGAATTGAGGGCGGCTACCGGGGCGAAAATCCACATTCACGAATATGATAACGAGATGTTGGCAGATATCGACAAGTCTTACGGCAGACTGGATTCGCCGTCGTTCAACGCTTGTATTGCCGACGCTTTCGTGGAGGACGGAAGCGTGGTTGAAATCGGCGATTTACGTTTCGAGGTAATGCATACTCCGGGTCACTCGAAAGGGAGTGTTTGTTATGTATGTTCTTCCAAAGAAACAAATGAGGTGATTTTCGCGGGGGATACCCTCTTCGCCGGTTCGGTAGGAAGAATCGACGGGTACGGGGGGAGTCATGATGCGCAGATGGATTCACTCAGGCGGCTTAAACTGCTTGAGGCGAAGAACGGCGATTATCGGGTTCTTGCCGGTCATGGGGAAGAGACTACTCTTGAACGGGAGAAGCGCAGTAATCCGTTTTTAGCGGATTAAAGTCTTGACATGAAGAGATGAAGAAAGTTTTACCCGTTTATCCGTATCATTATCACGTTGAACGTATAATCCGCGCGTTCGGGTTTGAACCTTATGACGTACCTGTTTTCGTGTTTGACGAAAATGCCGACAAACTCACGGTTTGTACTTCAGTGTACGACAGAATGGCGGAAGTCACCGGGAAGACACTTCCGTGGGGGATTTTCACGGGAGTGCGCCCGATTAGATTTATTCGTGAGAACAGAGGGCAAATCGAAGATTTCAGAATCAGCCCCGCCAGATTGGCGTTGGCAGACGAAATCATAGACTTTCAGAGGGCGGTTTTACCCGCCGCGAAAAACGCAGTCTTGTTATATGTCGGGATTCCGTTTTGCCCCGGACGATGTGCGTATTGCAGTTTCGTGAGTGAATCGGTGAAGAAGTCGTACCGATTGATTCCCGAGTATGTGGACTTGTTGATTCGTGAGTTGCAAAGCCGGGGAGAAGCCGTTCGGGAACGCGGCTTTATTCCCGAAGCGATTTATATCGGCGGTGGAACACCTACTTCTCTGCCGTTAGACCAACAAGAACGAATATATCGACAAATTCGTGAATTGTCGCCGAATCACAGAGGGAGAGAGTATACAATCGAAGCGGGCAGACCCGAAACCCTCACCCATGAAGTCATAGATTTGCTCAAGCGTTCGGGTGCGAACCGTATTTCAATCAATCCGCAGAGTATGAACGATAAAACGCTGGAGTTAATCGGGCGGGGACATTCTTCGGGTGACGTTTATTCGGCTTATGAGCGGGCACGCAGGCAGGATTTCGATTCTGTTAATATGGATTTGATTGCGGGTTTGCCGGGAGAAGACGAGTCGGCTTTTGCGGACAGTTTGAGTAAAGTTATTGAATTAGCACCCGAAAACATCACGGTACACAGCCTCGCCAAGAAGCGTTCGGCGGTGTTTGCAGGTGAAATCGGAGGCGATTTCACCGAGACGGCATACAAAATCCTGAAAAGTGCGGGGTATTCGCCCTATTATCTCTATAGAATGAGCAACAGCGCGGGAGACAACATCGGTTATATGCGAAACGCAGAAAAAATCGGGATTTACAACGTCGCTATGATGGATGAAAGCGTGAACGTCCTGGGAGCGGGGTGCGGTGCGGCAACCCGGATTATCACCGATTCCGGTAAAATTCAAAAGCATTATAATCCGAAATATCCGTATGAATATATTAAGTCGCAATATTGATGCGCAACGAAAGTTGCGGAATAAATAGGAGGATTTACAAATGAAGGTATTATCAACAATAACCATGAACCGGAGGGTGAATGACGATGTATTCAGCTACATCATGTCATCGGAGGGGGATTATTTCCGCCAACTTGCCGAAACTGCCATGTCGCTAATCAAACACGAAAAAGAAAAGCCGATTATTTTGCTTTCGGGACCTTCGGGTTCGGGCAAAACCACGACTGCTTTTCGGCTGAAGGGGTTGCTTCGTGATTTAGGTGTTAAAACCTACGCGCTGTCGATGGATAACTATTTCTTGACTGTAGACGACCCCAGGAACGAACGCGAACCCGATGGTTCGATTGACTTTGAGTCTCCCAAACGCCTCGATATGGATTTGTTGGACGAACATTTGGATAAGCTTTTCAACGGGGAAGAGTTCACGTTACCGGTGTTCGACTTCGCGAATCAACGTCAACTCAAAGGCAAGCAGTTTAGGCGAAAAGAGCATGAGATGGTTATAATCGAGGGGATTCACTCGCTCAATCCCGCAGTCACCGGCAGAGTTTCGGAACACGCCGCCGGGGTCTACGTCAGTGTTCGCACACGTATGAAGCGTGAAAGCGGTGAGCTTATTCACCCATCGAAAATACGTTTAATGCGCAGATTAGTCCGGGATAAACTTTTCCGTGGGAGAGAGGCGGCGCAAACGCTGGAATTTTTCGAGAAAGTCCAACTCGGCGAGAAGAAGTATATTCTTCCGCATAAGTGCTATGCCGAGCATAATATCGACACCTTCATCGCTTATGAAGCGGCAGCGTATAAAAACTTCCTTACCGAGGAACTTACCGCGCTTCGCGACAGTAATTATGAAGGATTCGAGAAATATGAGGATATGCTGCTTATTTTGGACGAACTCGTGGGGGTGGATTTAACTCCGGTTCCGTCTACGTCGCTTGTGCGTGAATTCGCAGGGGGAAGCAGCTTCGAGTATTAATATATAGTCGCAGAAAAAAATCCTCGCTTTTTCAGTGAGCGAGGATTTTTTTATTTCTTGTCTTTTTTAGTTTCTTTTTTCTCGTCTTCTTTTTTGTTTTTAAATACCAGAAACTTACTGATGAAGTAGTTTCCGATTACGATGAAAATCTGCGCAAAGATTTTCATCAGACCTTCGTATTGACTTCCCAGCCATACATCAACCGTCAGATACAAAAAACCGATTTCCGCCGCCAAGGTCGTTAAGCGAGAACCGTAGAAAATTCCCGCTTGTTTGAACCAGTCGGCTTTTTTGGTTTCGGCATTGCGGAACACGAAAATCTTGTTGACGAAAAAGGCGAAAGTTACCGCGCAAATCCATGAGACGGTCGTGGCAGGCAGGGTAGTTGCCCCCAGAAAGTCAGGTGAGTGCAGCTTGAAGAAATGGGAGGCGGTAATCTGCGATACGAACGAGACCACCGTAGTCAGCCCCCCGAAGAAAAGGTATGAAATGACCTCCCTGTGTTTTGTGTAAAGATTCTTCAGTTTAGTTACCATACGGTTACGATTTCCTCTCCTGCGATGAACGCTTCGACGTTTGCAAGCAGTCGCGCGGAATACGCGCCTTTAGTTTTGTATAGATTGTTTCCGTTTATTCGGACGATGTTCATCAGATTAGACGATGCGTAGAACTCCAATACGTCGTTATCGCGTGATTTATCCCGATAAACGTATGAAATCCGCAGAATTAACTCTTCACCGCCGTCTTCGAAAAAAAGCTCATCTCCGCTTGCGCGAATGACAAATTCGTACAAATCCTTGAAGTCGGAGTTGCGTGCCGCCGCTAATTCTTCCCCATTTATAAGGAATGATTGTTGGTCGGTATCACCGATTATCTCGAAATCGTAAGTGAGGGTATCGGTTTCGATTAAAAGCCTTTCGAGTGAGAAAATATACGGGGTGCAAATAACACTCGAAATAATATCCTTGGGCTGAACGTCAATCCAGGGAAGGGTTTCGGCGGCGAAGATAAAAACCACATCGGGGACTTCACTGCTCATACCGTATAACCTCGACGAGTCGATGCCTTGAACGGCATCCCCTATTATGAGGGTATATTTGCTGTCGGCGAATTCGACTTCAACCCTGCAGGAGGGTTCGCCCAACCCGGTGAATTCCATATCGATTTCTTCGGGGCGAATCCAGGCTACTTCGGCAGCGGTCAGCCCGAAAATCCCGTAAATCGCGCTCGATGAACGTTCGGGATGCAAATCGGTGCTGATTGGTTCGGTTATTCGGTGGGTATTAAACGTGCGGCTTTCTTCTAACGGAAGTTGCGGCAAAGCCTCGATAATCAGCGGTGTTTCGGATTCATTCGGGCGGAAAACCGTGACCCGCTCAATTACAGGTGTGGTAAAAGAATCATACTGTGGGAACGCCAGACGTTCGACCCAGTAATGACGTTCCCTCAGGAATCCCTCGGAAACCCGCCCGGATAGTTCATAGACGTTTTCGTCACCCTCGACCATGAGGTATACGCCCGAGCCCACCGGAAGCGTTCCGCCCAGCGAGAACGCCAACTCCGTGCCGTCCCGAAAAGTTACCTTTATATTCGCGCGCGGGGAATCGCCTAATCCGTATTTGGCTAAATCTGAATTTTCAGTATTTTCTTCCACCGTCGAAACCGATGAAAGTGATGCCGCGTCGGCTGCCAGATTCAGCAAAGACAATTGATTATACGGAACGTTCTTACTCCTCACGTTGAGTTCGGGGATTGTGTACCCGTCGTTTCCGTCGGAGGAAACAGTGTATCCGTCTTTGTCAAGCAGATTGAAGAGGGTGATTTTCTCCACATCTTCGGGCAGGAAGTCGGCGAAGACGGTTTTCACTGAGGCAGGGACAGGTTCGGCAGGTTCGGGGTTGTCATCAGGTCGGGGTTGAGTAAAGTGGAGAATCAGGACAGTCGCGCCGAGAACTGCCACCCCGATAAGTGAAATCAGCATGATTTGCAGATTATTTTTCATGTCTATGACCATTTCCTCTCTGAATACAAAAGTACAATGAATCTTTCAATTAAATTCTGCTCCTTTTAAACCAGACGATTATTCCCGTAGCGACTACCGCCACCGGTAGGAACAGCATAAACACCAATGCGATTATTCGGGCATTTTCGGCAGTAATCTGGAATGAAGTCACTATAAAAGATTTCGGAGCGACTGAGATGTTGACGGTTTTTCCGCTGATTGTTGCCATCATGTTTATGAAGAATCCGGTGTTATTGTTGTTGCGTTGTGCCATGAAGTATGGGTTCAGTGCGTTCCCGCCCCTTCTGCCGCCGCCGAACACGATTACGTTGCTCGTGATTTCTTTTGAGGTGAGTCCGTCGGTTTCGTATCTGATTTTACTGCTCTGAACTGCCACATCAAAAGCACCCTGCCTTGCCATATCGGGATTCCAGTCTACCCCCTCCGCCAACGCTTCAAACGGGAGGACTACCGAACCTTCGTACGAGGATAACAGTGAAAAAGTCCTCATGTTTGAGCGTTCTTCGAAAACCCGATTGACCTTCCGCATGAGTTCGCCGTGGATTTCGAAATTCGGGTTAAGTCGCTCAAGATATTCCTGCGGCTGATAATACTGAACATTAATCTGTAACGCTTGGTCGGCGGTGGCATATCGCGGGTCGCGCTGAAACACGAACGCACGCTCAACTTGGATTCCCCAGTGAGATTCCAAAAAAGCATCGAGATTGGGCGTACTCGCTGATTCATGCGTGATATAAATCAGCGTTTTGCCTAATAATCCGTCGTTATTGAGCCAGTTGTTCAGTTTTTCGAGTGCCGCATCGGTGTAATCGGCGGTAGGGGAGTCGATTATAATAAAATCCAACTCCGGTTCAATGGTTACGGTTTTCACCATGTCGATTTCGCTCACGTTATAGGCATTCATGCTGAGGAGTTCTTCCAGAAATTCGTTCTTGCTCTCGTTGAATCCGGTAACGGCGAATGCCACATGGGTCGGCTCAACGTCGCTTACCGCCAGAATCGCCGAGAGCAACTCACGTTCCGCCGCCGCCGAAACGTCGGTTTGTAACATTCCGTACATACTGTAAAAGCCTGCGTATTCTTCCGATACGGGGTTCCCGTCCGGGTCGAAATAGCTTACTTCGAGGTAATCGCCGTCGTTGAGGATGCGGTGGCGGAGGGTAGTTTTAGATTCCACTATGATTGAAGTAGGCGATAAAGCATTTTCGTACTTGTCGGCGAAATCCGGGTTTGAGGCTAAATCAAGATAATGAATCGTGATTTTTCCGTTTGAGGCGGCGGCGAACCGTTTCAGGATTTCGTTGGTTTGGTTATAGAACTCGCTGAAACCGCCTTCGGTGATGAAGTCATTCTCCCGACTTAATACGGTCAGCGTGACCTCATCGTCTAAATCCCGCAAGAAAGCTGCCGTATCTTCTTCAATCGAGAAAATTCGGTTCGCCGACGTATCGACTTTTACGTCAAACCGTTCGAGTAACATTCCCGCTATGATATTCACCAGTACTACCCCGGTTATGAAAATCACGGTGAGCAGAATTGATAATCCGCCGTGCTTGAACTTCTTGCTTGTGAAAATTTTCGTAAATTTCTTGATGTTTTTCATAAGTTATGACCACCGCCTTTTCTCAAGGACTCTCACAGTCAAGAACAGGAACACGACGCAAACACTCACAAAAAACAGCAGGTTTGAGATTTCAACCAGTCCGATTGTGAAACGTTCGTACCGTTCGATTAGCGAAAAGCTCCTGAACGCATCCGATATAAATCCGATTTTGATATAGGATGCGGCAATCGATGAGAGCAGGAACCCGATGTTCACGAAAACGCTGATTGTAGCGGCTACCATCTGATTCTCGGTCAGGGACGATATGAAAATCCCGACCGAAATATAGACCGCACCGAGAAGCAACAGCCCGGTCATGTGTCCCGAAATGCTCCTCCAACTAACCTCAACGAATCGAGACAGGACGATTCCGTAAATCGGCATGATTGCTGTCGAAATCAAGAAAATCGTGTATGATGCGGCAAACTTCGCCCCGACAATCCCGAACAGGCTCACCGGTGCGGTTAGAGTCAACTGGTCGGTTTTGTTGCGGCGTTCTTCCGAAAAAAGCCGCATCGTAAGCATGGGAATGGTAATCATCAGTACAAAGAAAAGCCACGAAAAGACCTGTGAGATGTCGGCGACTCCGACAGTCGGTGCGACACCGGTAAGCGTGAAAAAGTAAAAGAACGTCGCCGAAAAGAAGAAGTAAAGTCCGATAAAGACGTATCCCAGCGGCGTGACGAAATATGCTTTCAGTTCTCTTTTGAAAATAGCGAGCATTAAACAATATCCCCCGTAGTTAGTTTCAAGAAAATTTCTTCCAGCGTTAATTCGGCAGACTTTGTCACCGAAGTAACCCCTTTTATATTTGCGATTTTTTTGAGCATTTCATCGGAATTGCCTTCAACGGTGACAATCAATTTCTTGTTATCAACCTCGTCTTGCAATCCCGCCGAAAGGCTCCCCGCCGTTCCGTCGGCAACGATTTTCCCTTGGTTGATGATTACGATTTTGTCGCATACCGCCTGAACTTCCGGCAGAATGTGCGACGAAAGTATAACGGTATGATTCTTCCCCAATTTCTTAATCAGCGTGCGGATTTCTATTATTTGCTTCGGGTCGAGGCCTACCGTAGGCTCGTCCAGAATTAAAATCGGCGGATTTCCCACCAATGCCCCCGCCAATCCCACACGTTGGCGGTATCCTTTGGAAAGGTTGCGAATCAGTCGTTTTCGATGAGATTCGAGCTTGACGAGTTCGCAAATCTCGCTCAAATGTGAATTTTTGGGGATTTTCGACTTTTTCAGCGAGTAAACGAAGTTCAGATACTCGTTTACCGTCATGTCGAGGTAAACCGGTGGCTGTTCGGGGAGGTATCCGATGTTTCGCTTCGCGGCGAGCGGTTCTTCCAGAATATCCACCCCATTCAGGAACGCCTTCCCCGACGTGGAAGAAATGTACCCCGTCAGAATGTTCATGGTTGTGGACTTCCCTGCGCCGTTCGGCCCGAGGAAACCGAGGATTTGACCGGCTTCGGCGGTGAACGAGATGTTGTCTAAAGCTTTTTGTCCCTTTGTGCTTCCGTAATATTTTGTCAGATTTTCGACTTTAATCATGTTTGTTTGATTTCCTTCAAATTATTTCAATTTCGAAAAAGTCGGCGATTGTTTTCACCGTGGGTTTTAAGTCATCGTTGCAGCGGGAATACCATTCGTTGATGTATTCTTCAAAGGTGAGTTCTTCGCAGTCCCCCATTGCGTAGAGGATTTTCAGCGCGTCCCACGAGTGGGGATTGTCCTTGAACGCGCTTTCGTATATCGGGGCGGCAAGCGTGTTTATGAAGCGGTTTACGTTATCGTTGCCGCCGACTTCCCCGGCATCGAAATCCCATTCAACCATAGGGGATTCTTCCAGGGTTTGCCTGTGCTGTTTGAACAGTTCCGCCAGTTCATGCTCATAAATCCCGATTGAATAATAGTGTGCGCGCGCCCTGTATTCATTACGCATGATTTTGCCGTAGTAAGCCCAGTTTGGACGAGGAGCGTCATTCTTCCATTTTTCCGAAAGCACGTCCAACGCATAAAAAGCATGAACTTCGCATATAAGTTCGTCAAACCAGAAATGTCTTCCTGATATGTAGAATCCTCCTGTTGCGTAATGTGCAAGCTCATGCGAGAGCTGTCTTACGTAAATTGACCAGTGAGTCCCCGATGACGAGATGAAAAGCATTTCAAGGTTGGTGTAGATGAATGCACCGTTATTATCGCTCGCTTTAATAAACAGTTGCTGTTCTTCGTTGTTATGGCGGAGCATGTATTCTTTCGAATAAGCATCGTATAAAACCCCGGCGACTTCCTCGGCTATCAGCAAGACTTCATCGTCTCGCACGTTGCCCCAGACCCCGCGCTGTAAGTACCAGTGTGTTCCTTCCAGTTGAAGATGGTCGGGTACTCCCGGCGGCGGAGTTATGTCACTGCCGAACGCGCCAATCGCATTGAAATAAAGCATTACGCCAAGCGTAATCACCGTGGATATGACGAGTACCAGTATTTTTCGCATATGATGCTCCTTATTGTTTAGAATGGGGGATTCTCCCCCAAACCCCCTGTCGCTTCGCAGGGAAACCCTGCTTCGCTCCCTAAAGAATGGGGCTTCGCCCCAAACCCCCTCACCTGCGGAGGCAGAGCCGCCTTGGTTCCCTAAAGAATGGGGGATTCTCCCCCAAACCCCCTGTCGCTTCGCAGGGAAACCCTGCTTCGCTCCCTAAAGAATGGGGGCTTCGCCCCAAACCCCCTGTCGCTTCGCTCCCTTTAACAGTAATCCCCCCGTTTCCGAGGGGACGATGATTATAATTCGGCTACTAACTTCTCTACGTATGCGACTTCTTCCTGGGACATGACCGCTTTAGCTTCGAGAATCGATTCGCTCAACCCTTTGACTTTAATCCCGATATTCTCCTTCTCTATCTTTAACAGCTTGAAAAGCATAGAGTTGTTTTTATCCCTGATTTCTGCGTTGGTTGCCATGAAATCACCCCCTACTTACTTAAGAAATACTACTATATTATAACAGACTCTCACAGGCGTGTCAATCAATTTTGAAAATTTTTTTTGAAATTTTGAAACTTTTCCGGAACTGTACGTGACTACCCTATCGTAAGCAGATTTCAATCGGATTCGTCTGTTTGGTCAATTTGTACAAGAGTACCCAATACTCGGGCGAGGTTATTTGGTGAAATTGCCAGTTGACAAACTCATGAAAATGATGTATACTGCTACAAGCGTGTGAATCCAATGCGTTCCTTGCGAAGAAATGTTTTTGAACAATGATTTAGCCTCTCCAGTAGGCGGGGCAGTGAAAAGTGAAACAGTTTCCTTTGAAGGAAGGTTGCGGTTTGGACGCAAAATCTAACAAGCTTAGGGAAAATCTATAATCCCTATGCAAAACTTAATTAAATGGAGGAAAAAACATGAGAAAAAGAAGATTGCTTGCAATCCTCGTGACTGTGTCGATGGTGTTATCACTGTTTACCATGTTTACGAGTGCAAGCGACGCTGTTCGTGACACTGTAACCCGTGAATGGGGCTATGTGAACGAATATGAATACGAAATCGATGTCAAAGTTGATTTCGGCGGCAACGTTGCTTTTGCTGTTGGCGATAAGGTAAACCTTAGTGCCGTTGATGCTGATAGTTTCGTTGCTGAAAAAGCTGACTCCTCTCCTAAAGCATTTACGGTCAGCGGCGCAAAAATTAGCGGAAACAACCGCACACAGGAAATTGCTACCGATTCTTTCGGTTGGGAAGTTTTCACTGTTGTCGGTACTGCTAATGACAGAATTACCGCGGGAAGCCGTTCTTCTCTTACTTTCACCTTAGTTGGTAAGTTCGAGGCCGACCTTTACAACGGTACTTACGAAGTGGATGACATCCAGATTGTTGATGATTTCTTTGCTCAACTCGTTCTCGGTGAATCCCCTGAAGAAGAAGAAATCGATTTCGTGTACGCTGAAGACGATGACGGCATTGATGAAATCATTTTCGTTACCGATGTACGTGCAACCGCTACCAAAGTTGCTCTTGAAGACGTTGTTGACAATGGGTCGGATTTCATCGGTAACTCTGACCTCGGTCTGTACGGCGATTACGGTGATGGAATCTTCACCCTTAAAATGAAAGGGATTGAATGGGACGAAGCACCTTTCATTTTCGGTGCTGACGCTGTAGTTCTTGACCTTGATTTCGTTGGACGTAACTTAGGAAATTCCGGGAATAGTGACCCTAACTACGACTTACTCGTATGGACTGACATTTTCGAACTTGCTAATGCTGATGATAACGGCGACTTCGATATTGAAGAGTTCATTGATGAAGTTGTGAGAGTACGTATTCCTAAACCTGCAAATGCAAACGCAAACCTCGGAACACTTAGTGCAGAACTCCCTGTTGATTATCTTTACTGCGAAAGCGATGATGACGGCTACGAACAAGTAGAAGAAATCTACTTTGCTGTTGTAAATCGTGTAGCTAAAAAAGATGATACTTGGGCAACCGTGGTTATCGAAGACGTTCTCGGTGAAGATACCCCGGACTCTGCAGAAAACCAACTGTTCGGTGCTACCCTCACTATCGAAGGTGAGTACCTGCTCATCGGCGTTCCTGAAGGCGAAGGCGAAGTTACCCGCTCTTACGGATACGTAAATGAGTACGAATACGAAATTGATGTAAAAATCGATTTCGGTGGAGAAGTATTTTTCGCTGTCTCTGACGCGGTTGAACTCGACGGCGGATTTAATGCCGCAGTTGCTGAAGAACTTGCTACTCTGGAAGCTACAATGGCTGTCGAAACCGCTGCTTATGATGCCGCTTCGGCATCTGAAGAAACCGTTACTAGCGTTATGACTTCGGCTTCTACGGATGAGTCTTCCGCTAGAACCGCTGCGACATCCGCTTCTAACGCTGCTGCCGATGCTAGCGCATCTCTCGTTTCGGAATCGGTTGCTGGTAATAATACTTCTGCTTTTTCTAGTGCTTACGCTAGTGCACTCGTTGATGTCGCATCGGCAGAAGCTGCTGTAGCCTCTGCTTCCAGTGCGTACTCAAGTGCTTCGGTGGCTAGTGACTCTCTGGACGTTGCTATGACCAGTGCTTCTACCGCATACGATAATGCTTCTTCCAGTGCAAGCTCCATCGAAGACGAAGCTGACCGTGTTTTCGTAGTTGCTGCTGACGAAGACGAAAACGAATTCGAACTGACTGTAAGTGCTGTTAGAATCAGCGGAAACAGCCGTATGCAACCTGCTGACAACACTGACCAGCTTGGTAGTGCTGACGCAAGAGAAAAAGGATTTGAATGGGATGTTGCCAGTGCTGTGGGTACACGTAATGACAGACTCACCGCAGGAAACCGTTCTTATCTGACTTTCACTTTAATCGGTAATTTTGATTTAGACCTCTACAATGACGGATTTGACGTAGATAGCATCAAAATCGCTGAAGGATTCTTGGCTACCATTATATTTGATGAGGATTCATCGGAAACCCCATTCAAGTATAACAAAAATGTAAATGGTATTGATGACATCATCTCTGTATCGGCTGTTCGCAAGACCGGCGAAAAAGTTGCCCTTGATGACGTTGTTCTTTCTAAGGCTTCGAACACGAACAATGCAGGCGCATTCGACCTTACCGACGGTGTTACGACCCTTGAATTAGGTAGAATTCTGTTCAATGAAGCACCGTTCATCTTCGGTGCGGAATCCATTGTCCTTGACCTTGAATTCACAGAAAGAAACCTGAAGAACTTCAATACGGGCGATGATAACTATGACTTGCTCGTTTGGACTGATTTGTTTGAAGACGAAAACACAGAAGAAGGCGACACTTTTGACGTAATGGATTTCCTTGGTGATGTTGTTAGATTCCGTATTCCGAGACCTTCTAACGCTAACACTAACCTCGGCGTTCTCAGCGTTGAACTTCCTGCTGAATTCTTCTCGAACGCAGACTTTAAACGCGCAAGCAAAATTTACTTCGCTGTAATTAACCGGGTTGTTGGGGAAAATGACACATTCGTTGATGTTGTTATCGAAGATGTTGTAGACGGAACCGACAACGCTCTCTGGGGCGCATCTCTCACCATTGAAGGTGAAGCTATTCGTCCTACAGTTCCTGTCAAAGAAAACTACGTTATCGATGACATTTCCGAAAAAATCGGCGAAGACGGCAAAGTTGATTTAGCTGAATTAATCGCTGAAATCGGGGCAAACTACGACAAGGTTATACTTTCTGAAGAAGGCTTACTCGCTCTCGAAGAAGATTTGACCGTAGTTGTAGCAGAAGGAATCGAATACACGATTCTGGTAGACTCCATCGATGAAGACGCGATTGCTGAAGGATTCGTATTGAATTTCTCGGTAGTCAGCGAAAACTACGCAATCGAAGGATACTCCTTCGCAGAAGGCTCACTCGTGATTCTTCCCGGCGAAGTTGGCGAATTCGGACTTGACATTGAACTGTTCGTATCGGCAGAACTCCTCGGCGAACTTGACGCAGCAGACATCAATCTGTACTATGTTTCCGGCGCGACTGTTTCTCTCATCAAAGACGGCGTTGAAGTCGTAGTTGAAGCTTGTGAAGAAGCAGAAGAAGACGAAGAGCATGATTGCGAAGAAGAAGAATGTGAACTCGCTGTTCTCGGCGTAAAAGTCGTACTCAGCAAAGCAAGCTTCTACGTACTCGCTGACGCTGCTCCTCAAGTAGAAGGTGACGTAACTGATACTACCACTTCTGACACCGAAACCGAACCGACCGAAACCGAACCGACCGAAACCGAAACTTCGGCAACTGAAACCGAAACTTCGGGAACCGACACTTCCGTAAGCACTACTTCGGGAACCGACACTTCCGTAAGCACTACTTCGGGAACTTCCGGAAGCAATGACGTTAACACTTCGGACACTTCGGACACTTCGGACACTTCCGGAACTGCTACTTCTGTAAGCGAATCCGATACTGAAGCTACTTCGGAAACTTCTGAAATTATTGAAGAAGGCTACAAAGTAGGTGACGTTAACGGTGACGAACAGATTACGATTGCTGACGCACTCGAAATTCTGAAGTACTTGGCGAAAATGACGAGTACCCTCGACACAGAAGAAGGTCTTGAAGCGGGAAGAATCCTCGGCGCAACCGTACCGGGAATCGGCGATGTTCTTGAAATCCTCAAATACCTCGCGAAAATGAACAACGCACTCGTTGATAATCACGATTGGGCACCCAGGGCGTAACAGAAACTAATTAGTCCCACACTCTCCGCGGGAGAGAGTAAAAAAATAAAAACAGATTTCGGGCGGGAAAACCGCTAATGACACCCGCCCGAAACAAAATTTGGAGGTAATTCAAAATGAAAAAAATGGTAAAACTCATGTCAATAATCGTAGCTATCGCTATGATTGCTTCTCTCGCAGTTAGCGCATCCGCTTCTGCAGGCACTCCGAACACTGCCGGAGAAAAAGGAATCGTATTCGGTTTCGTAAACAATGACCCGACTAAGTTGGCACTTATCGTTCCGGACGGCGGAACTACCGGTATTGCCGGTTGGGGATTCGTTGACATCAAAATCGTTCCTCCTGCAGGCGGAACCATCAATGCACGTCCGTCAGCTGCTGACGAAGACCTTGACATCACTAACACCCCCGGTTCCAGCGTAGTTGAAGGCACCTACGGCGGCGGCGTTGTATTCCCTGAATTTTTTGCAGGCGGATTCGTTGTTGCAACTTGGAACGTAACCGGAACCGGCGACTTCGTAATCACCGGTGACTACACTTATGACCCTGAAGGCGCTGATAATGAAGATTTCACATTGAACCTTACCGTAAGCAACGTATTCGGAAGCACCGAAACTACCGTTGCAACTCAAGAAACCGCTGCACCTACCGAAACAACTGAAGGCGGAACTGAAGAAGGAACTCAAGCAACTGCAGCTCCTACCGCAGCTCCTACCGCTGCTGCTACCACCACTTCGGGAACCACTCCTAAAGGCGGCGTAGCTCTCGCAATCATTCCTACTTTGGCAGCTGCCGGCGCAGCAGTCTTCGCAGCTTCCAGAAAAAGGAAGTAAGACTAACCTAATGTCAAGGCTTTGACATTGCAAACAGGTAATATGCGGGCGGTAGATTAGCTCTGCTGCCCGCTTTTACAACTAAAATTAGAGGGAAAATCTGGAGGAATACTAACATGAAATTGAGAAAAGTTTCTTCACTCGTGATTGCTATCGCTATGGCGGCTACTATGGCTGCAGCAGCAAGTGCGAGCGAAAACGAAACCGAAACCACTGCTGAAGAAACCACCGCTGCAACTGCTGCTACGACTGCAGCAACTACTGCCGGTGGAACTGTTGCAGGTGGGGACAAAGACGGCGACCTCAAAACAGGTGTCGGCGGCGTGGCTATCCTCGGTGGAGTCGCTGTTATGGCGGCAGGTGCCGTTATAGTCGCGAAAAAGAGAAAGTAATCGCATCACGCGATGAACGACGCCGGGATTTTTCCGGCGTCGTTTTATTGAAGATAAGGGTGTAATACCCGCCCATTGGGGCAGTTCTCTCGCCCGTAGGGCGAGGGGTGCAGGGCTTGCCCTGCGGTGTTAGCTTACATTTGGCGAAATTTGTATGAATCTGCCGACACGATTTTGGGAAAAGTATATTGAAGCAATCCTTATTCCTATATTTAGAAGCGTTGAGAATTTTCGTGAAAAATAACCAAAAATTCACCTAAAATTTTGGTTATTTTGCCTATTGAAAATTTCTTAAATTTATATTATAGTATAAGGGTAAGCATTTGCGGCTGTTCGGCTGCAAAAACAAAAAAATTTGGAGGAAATAATCGCATGAAATTAAGGAAAATTCTATCGTTAGTCGTGGCAATCGTCATGATTAGCACTCTCGCAATTTCCGCAGGCGCGGTTTGGACAGTTCCGATTGAATCGGCACCGAGTGGATACGACGTACAGTTCCATGTAGCGGGCTCTTCGGTAAGACCCAGAACCGATGCAATCAACTACGAACTTATCAGGGGCGTAAGATGGACGTTCGAACTCACCGAAACCGATTACGGTGTAGACGAAAATGGTGTTCCCGGGGATTTCGTTGTGGTTAGTGCCGGTTGGAACTGCGGACCTACTGGCTGGCAACAACAAGATTTCAATTACCCGGCACAAAAAAGCTACACGGTTGACCTTAGTCAACACGCTTGGGTTCCCGCACCTGAAGGTCAAGAAGGCGGCACGGGAATCGACTGGTTGGAGGTTTCTGCAGCAGTATTCTCCGACCTTACGTGTAAAGGAACGGTTAAAATCGAAATCCTCGGGCCGAACAACGTTGTTCTTTCCAGAGGACAGCAGGAACTCGCAACTACGAGTACCGGCACTACTGCTACCGGCAACACCAACAATTCCGAACTTAAAACCGGCGTTGACGGCGTGGCGATTCTTGGCGGCGTAGCGATTCTCGCGGCAGGTGCAGTAATTGTTACCGGCAAAAGAAGAAAATCTCGCTAAATTGAGAGTCTAATCTTAATCCAAAAAATACCGCTTGAATAAGGCGGTATTTTTTTGTTTGTGAGTGTTAAACTAGTGTCAAGTAAAGCAGTATTTTTAAAGAAATCAAGTGAGGAATCAAATGAGGAAATTTATAGCAAGTATTACAGCGGGATTAATTTCCGTGCTGTTTTTGACGACGATTGCAAGCGCAATTCAGTTTAGCCCTGAAAACAAAGACATCGAAATCGTGTATGGCGAATTCACCGGATACAGATTCAACGGGCCGGAAGCCCCGGTTGGGGTGAACACCTCACAAATCGCGAAGGTGAAGTTCTATATCAAATGCCCCGACTTAGAGACAATCGAAGAAGCGGTCGTGCAACTTGTATTCAATTCGGGGAGTACCGGTTGGGTCGAAACCGAACATGATTTGAACGACGGACTAATCGTCGAAGTGGAGGTTGACGGTGTAGTCGAAGGTGATTTCTTCGATGCGGCGTTGGGAACCTGGAACGAAGAAGTTTGGGGAACGTTCTCGGTAGAATTGCTCAACTCGGCAGGAGGAGTCATCGGAACGCCGGTTTACCCCGACAATGAACCCGAAGTCACCGAGACCGAACCGGAATTCACCACGTCGGAACTTATGAAAGACGGAGTGAACACCGAAGAAACGAGTGAAGAAATGACCGAAGAAATGACCGAAGAATCCATCGAGGAAACCATGCCTGAATTTACCGAACATGAAACCACCGAGACTCATCACGAAATGACCGAACCGGAAGAAACAGTCGCCCCTAAAGACGGGACTTTCGCCCCGGTGACTACCACCATGTTCGAGACTGTAGCGGGCGCGCAAGACAACGAAACCAACACCACCGAGACCGTTACGGAAACCATGAGCGAAGAAGAAGTCACCACCGTCCCGACCACCGAGGCAACGACAGCAGAGACTTCGCCTCACAGCTCCGCGGCAATTCAAGGCGGAAATGAAACCGCGCCCAAGACCGGCAGTACGCATATCGCGACTGCGATTATCATCACGACACTTTCGGCAGTGACAATCGCGACAACACGTAAGAAGAGGAATCCTTAGGAATCATAACAAAAACAAGAGCCGCAATCAGCGGCTCTTGTTTTCGTTACGCTCATCTTATTTCAACGATTGTGATGTTTTCAACCGGGACGCTGACTTCGCTTAAGAGTGCGTCTTTGATTTTCGCGGCATCTTGTGCGGTAAGTCCGTCGGTACGGACGATTATGTTCGTACCGCGTTCGGAAATGTAACACAGCACATCCGAGAATCCTTGTGCACGTAGGAGGGCTTCGACTTTAGCCTCACTTTCGATGAATCCGCCAAGGGAAAGTGCATCCCCGGCGATTGCCTGGATTTCCTCACCGCGAACGTCACCGCCTGATATAATGGTCTGGATAAATTCTTTGGCTTCATCACGGCTTTCGCGCTTTGAAATCCTCGCCTGGGCGAAAAACGCCGCAACATCATCGTCGAGTATGTCTGCTGAGACGAATTGCGTGTCACCATAGTTGGAGTTCCTGCCGGCTTGTTCCTCGCCCGCATTTTCGGAAGGGGTGGTGGAGGGCTGAACGTTCCTGTTTGCCGAGACCGCAAAGTTTACATAGACCGCTAACCCTAAAAGTAAAGCGAGTCCTGCGATTATGATTTGTTTTTTACCGATGATTACGTTGATTCGCGGAAGTTTGAATTTTCTCATGTTAGTTTTCTCCTTTGGAATGTAAGATTAGTTTTTGTTTTAAGAAGTTACGCTGATTCTCGTTGTGTTGATTCCTAACACGCGTGAAACCAACTCAATGAGTTTCTGTTTGACGATTACGTTTTCGCCGCCTTCACAAACGATTGCCACCCCGCGGACTTTTGGGGTTATGACGGTTCTGACACCGCTCCCCCTCTCGGAATAGACGTTCTCGGAAAGGCTGTCTAATGTAACGACGATTGTGAACTCCCCTACGCCGTCAATAGCGGAAATGGCCCTTTCAAGCTTTTGTTCGAGTCGCTTCTCGTATTCCTCATAAGCGGTGTAATCCGAAACCGCCGCCGGGTTCGAGCCGCCTCGATCGTTCTGCGAAAACGCATCCGATACGAACAGCAGTGCAATCAATGCTAATGCGCCGACCAGCAGTGTTTTGAACGCTTTCTCATTCTTGAACAATGACCTAAAGTCAAAGACTTTGCTTTTCTTCTCCATGATTCCATGCCGCCCACCCTGCATATGCGGCATGGTGGTTAGTCCTTTCCTGTTTTTTAAGCTCACGCTTCGTCCGTCTTGAATTCCCCCGTGATTAATATTTCGTCTCCAACCTCCCTCTGAATGATTCGAAATGACTCCCTGAGCCGCTCAATTTCTTCTTCATTCTCCTCATCCCCTTCCTTTGTGAGTACAACCCTAATTTCATTAATAGATATGCTGTACTTGTCTGAAATATTAACGTTTACCGAAATTTGTCGTACGAAAATTTCTTCCTCGGCTAATATCCGGGTGAGTTGGTGGCTTATTTCCTTCTCGACTGCATGGGATTGCGCTTTGTTGTATTCCTCTTCGAAGTTGATGTACGGAATGTTGTCGAACAGCCCGTCGGTTTCAAATTCCGATGCGAAGTTGACCCGCCCGCTCGTGAAAAAGAAAGCGAATCCTGCAAGGAAAAAGCATGAGACCATGAAATCTGTCTGCTTTTTGGCAGAGCCTTCCGGCAATAACATTTTGAACAGGCTTAATGCAATCGCCATTAAGCATACGTTTAGAAGAATTTCCCTCATTGTTATGACCATGCCTTTCCGCCACAAAGTGGCATGAATTCAAACCTGTCAAGCTCACCTGCCGGCGGCTTGACGAAGCAAGCCCTGCTATGCTCCCCCAATGCGAATCATGAGTGCGACCGAAACTAACATAATCAGTGTAAAGCAGGAAATCATGGCTAAAATAATCGAAAGTATATTCTCCCCGCTTTTGAGCAGTGAACCCAGTCGCGCCGCCCCGAACATTTCACCTACCGCTGCGGCGGCGGTTAGCGTGAATCGGAACACAAGCACCGACAGCAAAGACGGAAGACAGACCGCCGCAATCGCGACCATGCCGAATGCCCCGGTCGCGCTCTTAACCACTGTGAAGCTTCCGTTCACCACCGATAAAGCATCCGAAATTGAGCCGCCGATAAACGGCACTCCTCCTGAAATGGTGAATTTTACCGCCCGCATCGCGACAGAGTCGGTACTCCCCGATACAAGGCTTTGAATCGTCAACAGCCCGACAAACAGCGTAGTGAGTAGTCCCAACGTCCAGACCACGAAGGTCTTTACCATATGGGCGAGACGTTCGGTCTTTAAATCCGGGCTGACCGCCCCCGCAATCGAGACCCCTAAAATCGATACCGATAAAGGCATTAATGCCATTACCATGACCTGGCTGAAAATCTGTGCCGCCGCAATGACCGCACCGTTGAACAGGTTCGCCGATACAAGTTGACCCATGACCGCCATTATTCCCGCCAGAATCGGAATAAAAGTCAACATGAATGCCCCCGCCGCCGTAAGGGTCTCGGTGGTGCGCATGACACATTCGGCGATTACCGCGCTCATAATCCCCGCCCCTGCGAGAACCCCCGCCATCTCGAAAGCGGTTACGGCAGAAGAACCCGATTTGGGGCCTGAAGCCGAGTCCCGCAGGGTCTCAGCAACCGCACACAGAAGAATCACCCCCGCCAAAGACATGAACATTTTCAGCGGCTTGGTGATTTCCTGTTTGAGGAGTGTCCATAATTCCGACAACACCGCCGTGAAGGTCAATTCAAGGGGCTTTGCTTCCTCCATGAATTCCTGCGCATCATCGGGGAGGGCTTCCAGCAATTCGTCTTGGTAAAGGTTGAGGTTTTCTTCTATATAGTTATTTAAATTTAGGGACACGATTTCGTTACGCTCATAGTCGTTTTCAACGACTATATTATTAGCAGAAGCCGAAAAAGTCGGCAGAATTATTACAAGAAGTATAATTGCGAACAGTTTTTTCATTTTCACTTCCCCTTTTTGAATTTTTCTCAATCAGGCGTTAATCAATCCCACGACAATATCCACCAGTCCTTTGAACAACGGAAGCGACACCAGAACAATCGCCAGTTTGCCCGCCATCTCGATTTTTGCGGCGATTGCCGTCTCACCGGAATCGCGGCAGGTGTCTCCCGCAAGTTGGGTTATATAGCAGATTGCTAATGCTTTCAGGAGTGCCGCACCATAAACCGCATCGAGGCTTACGGTGTCGGTGAGTTCACGGATTAGCGTAAGTACCGGTGAAATCTGCCGAATTACGGCAAGCAGAATGACAATCCCCGCAATCAGCGAGATGTATATGCCGAATTCGGGCTTGTACTGCTTTATGACTATAGAAAGCAGGGCAGCGATAATCCCCGCCCCGACAATCGGTATAAGTTCCATATGACATGCCTCTTTCCGGTTGTTCCTTACATTTTTGACAGCTTTTCGGCTTACTTCAAGCAAACCCGAACACATTCTTAATCGTGTCGAACAGTACGCCGATTTCCTTTATAATCATCAGCAGAACCACCACTAATCCGGCTATACTGACCATCATTGCCTGTTCATTACGCTCCGACTGTTTAAGTAATTGCGAAAGTACCGCCACGATGATTCCCACCCCGGCAATCTGAAAAATCAAGTCCAGTTCCATTGTTATGACCATGCCTTTCTGCCACAAAGTGGCATGAATTCAAACCTGTCAAGCTCACCTGCTCAACGGCGAAGCCGCCGACCCCATGAGCCCTTATTCAAACTTAACCCCCATTAAATAATCATCACAGCCGCGAACAGTCCCGCCAGTGTCCCCATTGAACGGTAGAGTTTCCCTTTTTGAATGTACTGTTCGTGTGCTTCTTCGGCGAAATTCTCCAATAATGCCGCATTGACTTCCAGCATGGACAACTGCCCTTCTATATCACTTGCCCCGAGAGAACGCCCTATCGATTTAATCGTTGAACGCTCGGATTCGCTTAATTCATTCAGTTCGTCTGCTGTTTTGTTCCAACTTTCGCGAAAACATGAACCTTCTCCCGATAATTCGTGCATTTCCCGCAATTCAAGAACCCGGCTTATAAATTCATTACTCGACAACTCCCTGAACAATTCGCCGATGGGGAGTGCGCGGTGTCGAATCAAGAGTGACATCTCCCTAAAAGTCCGCACCAGGTCACGTAGTGTATCCTCGCGCATTTTCAGGCGGAAGGAAAAATAAAGTCCCCCCGCTGTCCCGGTTATGATTGAGAGAATTGCCGCCAAAATCGTGATTGTGTTTGTTAGTCCCATAAAACTCCACTTTTCCTATGTTTTTGCCGATTCCCAGAAGTGCGATGTGCGAAATCCCGCCTACACCCAACAGTTGTCGGATTCGTACACAAGCGTACGCCTGTCGTAAACTGCCGGAGTGTGCTGTTAAAACCATCTTAATGCCCGAATTCGACAGGGTTGTGAGTTCGGCGGCTTCAAATCCGATTTCGTCACAGAACACATATTCCGGCGAAAGGCTTCGCAATGCACACATAATCCCTTGCGACTTGGGGAAGTTGTTTAAAACGTCGGTATTCTCGCCTATGTCGAGGGTGGGGATTCCATTGTGAACCGCCGCGATTTCGGAGCGTTCGTCGATGAGTGAGACTTTGTGCCCGCCCGAAATAAGCCTGCATAAATCCCGCAGAACGGTGGTTTTCCCGCTCATGGGGGAGCCGATTATGAGCAGACCGGTGAAATCCTCGTCGGGGTTCGCACCTGCATCCGTTTTTATGCGGGAGTACAAGTCTTCCGCACAACCCACGAACTGCCGCGCGATTCGCAGATTAACCGACGAAATGTCGCGGACGTTATCCACACCGGAACAACCGTCCCGCATTACCGCCGTTCCGGTGAAACCGGCGCGATGCCCGCCTTCAATCGTGAGCCACCCCTCCTTGAACTGTTTTTCGTAGCTGTGGATTGAATGACCGCAGAACTCCTGCAGACACTCACTTATTTGTTCGAGCGTGACTACCTCGTTCGAGACCTTGATGCGTTTCCCGTTGCCTAATTCAAGGGTTATAGGTTGTCCCGCCCGTAATCGGATTTCGCAGACCGCATCGGTGACACTTCTCGGCAGTGCGAAGAAGCGTTGCTTCAGTCTCCCTAATTTGCCCGCCGCCTGTTCGAACGGTGTTTTCTTCGCTGTGACCACTACTTTTTTACCTCTTTTCAAATCGTGTTGCTGTGTTGCTATATCTTAATTCTATGCGGACAAGCAAAAAAAAATAACAGGGTTCAACCCTGTTATTTTTAGTTAATTTTTGGGAGTTATTAAGAAGCCAAAGGGCGGGCTTTGCTCGCCCTGCGGAGAAAACTCCGCAGGAGTTTTCGGAGTTAAGAGAGTATCGATTCTCAAAACCGTTTACCTTCGCGGAAGTCGATTGCGTTGGTGAAGGGGTTGTAGGTTAAATCGGCGCATTTTGAGTTATAGAAAAAATATTCTGTCATAAAGCAAATCGGAATAAACCCGCCGGATTTCAGCAACCGGCTTTCTCTTTCGGGAAAATCCGGCATGACTTCTTTAACTTCTTCTTCGATTATTTCGCCGGTTTCGTCTGATTCATCTGTTTCGCCGTCTTCTTCCGGGGGAATCGGTTGGTGTTCACCAGCGTGGCTTGAAATCGTGTAGCCGGAAATCGCATCGAAAATCGCAGATGGGCTGTTATACGCCGCCGTAATCTTCACGACTGCTATGTCATAGTCCCCGGATTCGAGACGGGCTGCGTATTGTCCCGGCGGAACCACTTCGATTTTACAAAACAGTGACAACTCTTCCTGCCATTGTTGTACAATCGTGCGGGTGAATGAGTCTACCGTCTCGTCACCCTCCGGAATGAGCAGAACCGGTGAATTTAACAGTTGTGCGGCGGTTGCATAGCCCTCTGATTCCTCCGAGGAGGAGAAAACATCGGGAATCCCAGCCAAGTCTCGATAAAACACGTCCCCGACTTTTATACCGTTCGGAATTAACAACGACGTTCTTGTGTGGGTGCTTGATTTTTCGGAAACGCTCAAATCCAAATCGGCATTAGCCGAATGTGCAAGCGCGAAACGTAACGTTTCATTGCCCCATACCCCGCTTTCACTGAAGATGAACCCCCAGACCGAATTTTCCGCCGTGGTGTGTGTGTACCCCCGTGAAACAAGCACTGCCGCCGATTCCCCGCTGATTATAATACAGTCACTGTCGCCGGAGGTAAAATTGGTAAGATGAGACTCTCTGTCGATATAGAAGTTGATTCCCCTGGGTTGGATTCGCTCGGAGTCGGATAACGGTTCATATCCCTCCCTCCTGCGAAGAATAATCCTGTTTTCGTCGGTCCACCATTGGTCGTAAATCCATTCCCGCAGAAAGAATCCGCTGTTGGAAGGCACGTAGGACTCACCGTTTCGGGAGAGTAGTCCGTATCGCCCCGCCGACAGTATGTAGAATTCTTCATTACAAGGAAACGCAGGCGGCGCGGTCAGCAGCCGCAAGAAGTCGTCATCGGGCTGTTCAAGCCGAATGACTAAGGTGAAATCATTCGCCGCAGTCACCCCGAGCGATTCGAGCGGTAATTCCCCGCTGTTGACGGCGCGGGCATTGACAATCGAGAGGTAGTTGCCGATATTGCGGGAGCGTACTTCGGGATTGAACAGGCGGCGAAAAGCGAAAACAAAGTCATGTGCGGTACAAGGCGCGGAAAAATCGTCCTTGTCGGCCCAGGAAACGTCTTCTTTCAAATAAAAAGTGTAGGTGAGCAGGTCATCCGAAATCTCATAAGTGCGGGCGATTGCCGGGGCGATGTTCCCGTCGGAATCCACCCGTACGAGTCCGTCAAAAAGATTCGATATGACCATGCGTTCGTAATCGAGGGTTGCTGTTTGCGGGTCGAGTGTTCGCGGGTTCGCAGCAAGGTCGTATATGAAAACGTGTCCGCTTCCGTCGGAATCGGACTTTCCGCAACCCATAAACGAAAGTATACTCAAAGTTAAAACGGCGGTTAGTATATACTTACAGAATAATTTCAATCGCTTTCCCAAATTTCAGGCTCTCCTTCGAGTTAAGTGTACGCTGGTTTCTGCTGCCTTTGAACTGTAAATCCATGCTTTTTTCACTCTCGATAAATCGACCGTCAATCAACACGTCTATACGTTTCAAAAGGTTGTGATTTTTCTCCTCTTGGTATAATTCCTCGAAAGTATACCCGCTGTAACAGATTATGTGGCAGTTGTGGATTTGTTCTGCGAGAACGGCAAACATTTCTGCTTGGAAGAAGGGTTCGCCTCCAGAAAAAGTCACTCCGTCAAGGAGCGGGTCGCGGCGAATTTCATCGGCGAGTTGACTGACATCGCGCCATTCTCCCCCCGAAAAGTCGTGGGTGTGCGGATTATGGCAGTTTTCGCATTTATGTGGACACCCCTGCGCGAAGACAACGTAACGGATTCCCCGCCCGTCTACAATTGAGTTTTTGACGATTCCCGCTATTTTAATACGATTTTTGTTCATGATTTCAAAACCAGTGAACTTTCAGCAAATTTCACGGCAGATTTCAACGACGTTTCATAATCAGTGGTTTTTATGAACGTTTCGACAAATCCCGCCAGTAACGCGTCCCCCGCCCCGACCGTGTAGGCGTTTTTGATTTTATTTTCGGCGGCATAGACGTACTCTTCGCCGTCGTTTCCGTTCACGAATACCGCCCCTGCTTCACCCAGGGAAACAAGCGCGTTACAACCGAGCTTCGCACCGTAAGTGACTGCATCTTCCGGGGTTGAGATGGCTTCGGAATTCAATCCGAACAGTTCCGCCAGTTCGTGTCGGTTGGGTTTTACGAGAAATGCCTTCCCGGTTTGGATGACCCTGCGCAACGGTTCGCCCGACGTATCTACGAAGACCTTCGCGCCCTTTTCGGCAAGATTTTCGGTGAGGTTAGCGTAAAAATCGCATGGAATCCCATTCGGCAGAGAACCGCCGATTATAAAAAAGTCACCCTTTTTTACCATGCGTATAATTGTTTCGGCTATATCGGCGGAATCTTCTTCCGGAACGTAAAAATCCCCGTTGATTTCGGTGACTTCGCCCCCGGAATGAACTTTCACGTTGATTCGCGTATCGCTTCCTTTGATGTTAAACAGTCCGCTTCGGATTCCGCTTGATTGAAGCAACTGCAGGAAAGTTTCGGTAAGGTTTCCTTTTTCCCGCTCGATTTCGCCGCAGGTACACAAGGCATAACTTTCCACCCCCAGCCTTTTCAGGGCGAGTGAAACGTTCAACCCTTTTCCCGCTGCCGAAAATCCCCGTGATTCTCCCCTGTTCACTCTGCCTTTGAGCAGGTCGGGAACGGTGACGACGTAATCTATAGCGGGATTCATGGTCAACGTGTAAATCATGTTGCGGCTTTCGCTGTTTTGATTTTCACGTCTTTGCTGTTAGCTTTTTCGAGCCAGGTGTGAGCTACTTCCAACGCTTCGGCAAGGTTTTCCCGATTGGTTTTCTTCAGTTTCGTTATATCGATGTTTTCGGTGTCGGTCGGAAGCAGTTGAATCTTCAATTTGTCTGCGATTTCCAGACCTTTTACGCTTTTCGTTGATTGGATTTCAATCCGCGCAACGTAATCGCCGTTCATGTTTCCGTAATAAATCTCCTTGTTCTTCCTGACAAGATGATAGCCTTTATAAGTGTAGAATTTTTGCTTTTCCATGTGATTTACCCTTTCTCTGTTGTTTTTAATTATTTAAATTCAGAATAGTCGTTTTCAACGACTATGGTTTGCTATAGCGGAATAAATTCCAACTTCAACTGCATATCCATTCCCGCTGCAAGTCGTTTGAGTGTTCCAAGAGACGGATTTGCATTGCCGTTTTCAATTTTACTGATATCTCCTTGTGCAATCCCGGATTTCTCCGAGAGTTGTTTTTGAGTAATTCCGCTATTTTTCCGTGCTTCGATTATAGCGTGTATAATCGCAAATTCAGGGGCGAACGCTTCATATTCTTTCTTGACCTCCGGGTCTTTTAACATTTCTTCACGAAATTCTTTCCATTCGCTCATTGTTGATTCCCCTTTCTGTTCAGATATTCATTTCGGTATTTCTTCGCCAATTCGATTTCTTCGGGCGGGGTCTTTTTGGTTTTTTTGATAAACCCATGGGTTAATACGACACGCTTCCCGACAATGAAAAAATACAGAGTACGAGATATATCTGTGCTTACTTTAGCGCGCAGTTCAAAGATTCCATCGTCTAAATGCTTTGAATAAGGCTCTCTCAATCCATTTCCGCAAGATTCGAGTGCGTCTATCGTCCAAATCACCTTTGATTTCATCTTGGGGTCTAACTTTTTGATAAATTCCGCAACCGGTTTTGTTCCGTCGGGTTTATCGTAAAACTTAATTTCGAATTCCTGCATGAGTTCCCCGCTTGTTCTTTGATTATTATATAGTATATACCCTATATTGTCAAGTGTTTTTTGAAATTTTTCACAAAATCAACATTGAATCCCCGAAACTGAAAAATCTATACCCCTCACGAATCGCCGTTTTATAAACGGCCAGCGTTTTCTCTCTGCCGAGGAACGCACTGACCAACATCAACAGCGTACTTTCCGGTAGGTGGAAGTTGGTTATGAGCGAGTCAATCGCTTTGAATTTATACCCCGGTGTAATGAATATATCGGTACTTCCGAAGTTTTCCACGCTATCTGAAAAATCGGAGGAATTGGCGGTTTCGAAAGCTTCAAGCGTTCTGCAGGAGGTCGTTCCGACCGCCGTCACACGATTCCCGCGTGATTTACACTCCCTTATCTTTGTAAGCGTTTCCGACGGCACGAAGAAGCGTTCAGCGTGCATTTCATGCTCTTCGATGCGTTCGCACTTGACCGGACGAAACGTGCCTATTCCCACATGAAGCGTTACATACCCGGTTTCGATTTGCTTTTCGGCTAATCTGTCGAACACCCGTTCGGTAAAGTGTAATCCCGCTGTGGGTGCAGCTGCAGAGCCGACTTCGTTGGCGTAAATCGTGTTGTATCTCGATTTGTCCTGCAACTTTTCGGTGATGTACGGCGGCGTGGGCATATTCCCGATTTCTTCCAGAATTTCGTATAGATTTCCGTTGAAGTCGAACCGAATCAGTCGGTTCCCGTTGTCTAACACGTCGATTATTTCTCCGCACAGCTCGTCCGAGAAAACGAGTCTCTTGTTTTTTTTGAGGCGGGTACCGATACATTCCCACACCTTCCCGATTGGGTCACGCTGTTCGAGTAGCAGTACCTCACTGCTTCCGCTGAAAAGCCTCGCCGGGAACACTTTAGAATCGTTCATGACGAGAAGGTCGCCGCTGTCGAAATAATCGGCGATGTTGCAGAAACAGTCGTGCGTGATTTTGCCGGTTTCTCTATCAACCACCATCAGTCGGGAGGAATCCCGCGGTTCAAGCGGGGTTTGCGCGATTAAGTTTTCAGGCAAATCGTAATTGAAATCGGATTTCAACATCTCTTATTTATTTTTCTCCTTTGGGTTTGGGGTTCAGCAACTCCAGATAGAATTCCAGCATTTTTATGAAGTTATTGAACGAAATCCGCTCATTCATTCCGTGAATCCGTTCCCTTTCGGCTTTTGACATAATCATAGGCGAAAAACGGTAGATATGGTTTGAAATGTCGCTGTACGCGCGGGAATCGCTCCCCGCAAACATCAAGTAGGGGATTACCGCGCAATCATCTCCCCAGGTTTGTGTGATTGCCGACTTCAGCATATCCCAACCTTCACCGCTTGTCTCGGAAATCTTCGATGGTTCACTGCTTGAGAGTAGGTTTACCTCGATTTCCAACCCCTGTAATGCCTTTTTGATTAGGTCGAGGGTTTGCGCCACACTGCTCCCGCTTATGATTCGGAAATTACCCACCGCACGGACTTCTTCCGGGACGACGTTTGCCGCACTCCCTCCCGAAATGAGGGTGATTGCCCCGGTGGTTTGGGTCAACGCACCGATTTCCGGCACGCTCTTGATTATTCTCGATGTGAGGATTTTTCGGATTAATCTGCTTTTTAAGACGATTCTGAACTTCAGTCTCATTCGTTTAGATTGTGAAATCAATGCCTTCTGCATAATCCGAAACGGTTTGTTATCAACCGGTTTGAACAGATTTTCGAGTTGGTTTACCGCCTTCGCGATGGTGACAAGCGGATTTGACCTTACCGGAAGTGACGTGTGACCGCCGGTTCCCCTTGCGATGAACTCAACGTCCATATAGCCTTTCTCGGCGATTCCCACCAGTGCGAACAGCCCGTCCAATCCGATTGATGCCGCATCCACCACCGCTCCACCTTCGTCAAGAATGAGAAAAGGCCGAACGCCGCGTTTCTCCAGTTCGGCGGCGATTGCAACGGCAGACTTGCCTTCGGTCTCTTCGTCTCCGCCGAAACACATATACACGTCATAATCGGGGGTAAAATCGTGATGTTCAATCAAGTGTTCGACTGCTTCCATCACGGCGCAGAGCGTGCATTTGGTGTCGATTGCACCCCTCCCCCAGATTTCGCCGTTTTCCGTTGATTTGTCGTCCCCGTGCTCTTCTGTAACAATCTCCCCCGAAAACGGATGCCAATCCCACCGAATGTCCGATACGGCGGGGACAACGTCATAATGCGCCATAAGAACGATGGCGCGTTGACTGCTTTTTCCTTCGAACTTATACATCAACCCCAGGTCGCCGATTTGTTCAAATCGGCACACCCTTGCAATATTGGGGTAAATAACTTTTATAGCGTTTTTGAACTTCCTGAACTCATCGTCGTTCCCTGCGACGGTCTCGTAAATCAGCAGCTCGCTGAATCTCGCTATTGCCTTATCCGGGTTTACATCAAACGGCATCTTTTTTTATTCTCTCCGATATGGTTTGGATTTGTTCGCTGAACAGCTTGATTTTATCCCACTCCGGTGCGTAGGAATAGAGTTTTTGCATCATCAATGCGTCAGAATCGGGAAACCACCTCGGTATACTTCCCCCATAGATGAACCCGCGGGAACGCAGTGCGTTCACCGCCGCACCGTTGTGCGGGCAAGCCAACGGAATGTTCACCACCAGTGACTTCACACCGTTTTCGACGGCGTACTTGTCCAGTTTATCGGCAGACTCTTCCACGTCGCAACCGATTTCGGTAAAGGTGGCTATAACGTATTGTGAAACTACCAATTCATCCTCGTTTAAGACATACGTAGTGGGATTATTCGGTGCGATATCCGAAGCGTTACGAATAATCCGCGGCCCCAGTCCTTCCAGAGAGAAAGAAAGGTCGTTTTTGTACATTTCGGGGAGGTATGCCCAAAGTTCGATTTCGCCGCGTTCAATACACGAGACGACACAGCTTACTCGTTCCACTCCTTTTTCGTAGGAGGGCATAATCCCGATTTTCAATGCGGTATCGCGGAATCCCCCGGCTATGCAGGAACGCTGGGAAAATTTATGTCCGGTAACACTTTCGGAATAAATTACGCCGAACTTCAACTCCTGCTTCGAAATGCAGGAAATCAGCAATTCCGCTACATTTGTCCCCCGATACTCGGGGGAGACCATGAGTTGACCTAATTCGAATGCACGGGGATTGACCGGCAGGCGAATCAGCGAAATCATGCCGGTTGCTTTGCCTTCGCCGTTGATGGCAATGTATGGGTAAATGTCACCGTTGTCGGCTTTGCGTTGAAACTCTTCCGGGTTGTACAGATACGTCGCCGGATAGCCTAATCCGTATACCGATTCCACCAAAGCCGGGACTCTTTCGGCGAGCCGCCCTGTCATGGGTGAGACTATGCAGTGGGATTCGCTAAACCCGGTCAAGGCATCGTCCCCATCGGGATTTTCAGCGGGCTTCCCCGAAGACTTGCCCGCTGAATCGGCGTTGTTCGTACTGAAATATGCGGCGATTTTCTTCACCGTGATGAACTTGCGAAAGTCTCTTTCCGGGATTTTTCTCGAAAAAGTCTCCTCAAATTCGCAGACCATATCGATGAAGTTCATGGACTCCATCTTCAAGTCGGACAGGAGGTTGGTGTTTTCATTTATTTCGTCGGCAGGGACACCGCTGTATTTGGAGATAAGCGGGATTATCTTGTCGAGCATGGCGATTTCTCCTTACTTTTGTATATTGCTCCGCAACTTATAGTTATACAGTTGTGTTTTCCGCGTTTCGCTTGATTTTTTTTGCGGTTGTCTTTTCAAACTGTTTTTCCCTGAATTTTACCGCTGCAATCTGCTTATAAACAGGCAGTTTTTCGTTGATTTTTTCTACTTCAAGGTCAATTTCCTCTTGGATTTCTTCTTTTGACTTGCCCTCAACTTCATAATTCGGAAGAATGACTGCCGTGACGATTTCGCGTTCTTTATCGTCTCCGCCGTATATGAGTGCGTCGGCAATCAGCGGCACCGAATACAGGTACTGCTCAATTTCTTCCGGATAGACGTTTTCTCCGCCGGAAGCGATTATAAGGTTCTTTTTCCTGCCGTTGATGAAGAGGAATCCGTTGTCGTCAAGGTAGCCCAAGTCACCGGTTTTGAACCAGCCGTCTTCGGCGAAGACTTCCTTCGTGGCTTCTTCGTTCTTGTAATAGCCGAGCATGACGTTTTCGCCTTTGACCAGGATTTCGTTATCGAGGATTTTGACTTCACACCCGGGAATAACTTCTCCCACACTGTTAATGTTAGAATCGTTGATACTTTCAAATTTAGTTGTGGTGACAACCGGTGAAGTTTCGGTTAATCCGTAGCCCTGAAGCAGATTGATTCCGAAGTCTTTGAACTTTTTAATCAATTCAACGTTGAGCGGTGCGCTTCCGCTGAAAATACGTTCCAGTCTTCCCCCGAAAGCAAGGGTCTGAACTTCATCACGGGTGGGCGGTCTGCCGAGCATTTCTTCTGCGGTTTTGAGTCTGCCGTAAATCGCATTCACGATTGCGGGGACAAGGTACATTCCCGTGGGTTTGAACAGCAACATATTCTCGCGGAGGTATTTCAGGCTGTCGTTGATGCAAATCGTCGCCCCGAAGTTGAGCGAAGCCATGAGTCCCACCGTACACTCAAACGCATGATGATACGGGAGAATCGACAGCATAATCTCATCTTCACGATATTTTTCGAACGCGGTTGCCGCGTAAATATTGGACACGATGTTCTTGTGGGAAAGCATTACCCCTTTTGAAAATCCGGTCGTCCCGGAAGTGAACAGCAGACTGGCTAATCGATTGTTGTCTACTTCGGCAGACGTGAACGAATCATCCCCGGATTGCAGTAATTCTTTTCCTTTTGCGAGGGCAGAGCTGTAATTGTCTTCATAACAGATTTTGTGTTTAATGCCGGATTTGGCTATAATATCTTCATAAATATCGGAATAAAGAACTGCCTCAACATCCCCCGACTCAAGCAGATAGAGAACCGATTCTTCCGGTAAATCGCGGTCAATCGGAACGGCTACCCCTCCGCAAATCGCCGCAAGGTAACTGACAATCCATTCGTAGCGGTTTTCGCTGAGGATTGCTACGTGTTTCCCTGCAAGGTTCAAGCTTTTCGGGCTTGACAGATAGGTTCCCAGTGCGTTGACCTCCCCCGTGAAGTCTCTGTAGCTGATGTCCTTGGTTTCCTCCTCGCCGATTTTGATTGTGAACGCCGCTTTCTCCCCGTATTCCTTTTCGATTTTTACGAGCATTTCCTTTAGGTTATTGATTTCTCTTGTTTTCATAAGTTACCGTCCTTCTGTTAATAATATAATATTCCACAATATAGTATAGCATAAAAATCGGTGAATGTCAAGCCAAAACTGCAAGAAATCAAAAAAGACCACCGATTTATTCGGCAGCCTTTTTTGTTTTCCGTCATATTGCTTGAGGGGTCGATGTCTAATGTCAATGTCCGCCGCCGTCTGCGGCTATTCTTGCAGCCTGTCTTCAATATACGCGATTGGGTCTACCCAGGCGTCGCCTTTTTTTACTGCGAAGTGCAGGTGTGGCGGGTCGGCTATTTCCGCTTCGGCTGTGTTGCCCACAAGCGCAATCACATCCCCCGCTTCCACTGCGTTTCCCTCAGTCACTTTAACATTCTTGTCGAGGCCCATATAAACGCTCGAAACTCCGTCTCCGTGGTCGATTGTCACGCAAATCCCCCACATAGCATTGGAATAAACCTCACTGACCGTACCTTTTTGCATTGCCCGAACCTCACTCCCCAATGGTGCGGCGATGTCTACCGCGTCGTGTGTTCGCCACACGCCGAGGGTGTTGGACTTCACCAGCTCACCATTTGAAAACGGGTTGATAATCTCTCCGGCGAGCGGCATGATTTTAGGCGTTTCCGGTCGAATGAAGCGGTTTGCCTCTTCCGAGTCGGGGTCGTTGGTGGTCTCAACCGGTTCGAGGACCGGTTGAATCGGGGCGAGGGTCTGTTCATCCCGCGGGACACCCGTTTGAGGATTTTCCGCCGCCGCGGCATCTTGGGTGAAATCGGGTTCGTCCCCCTGACTGAGTCGCGATACCGCCCCATTGTAGGCGAAATAGGACGAAATCCCCACCGCGCTTATGCTTAATACAAGAGCTGCGGCGAACCCCCTGCCTTTGAACGCTTTCCTTATACCGGAGAATCTGATTTTTTTCATAAGTTTTTTCCTTTCATTTTGAATGTATCCTGTCGTACGTCCTCGTACGCCTTCGTATAATGGAAGTATTAACCGCAAAAAGCCAAATATACAGAATTTGACGGAAATTTTTTATTAAGCGAAAATTTTTGTAAAAATCACTGGACAAATCAGAAAAGTTGTGCTATACTCTTTAATGTTGGCTTTTCGGGGCGTAGCTCAGTTTGGTAGAGTGCCAGTTTTGGGAACTGGATGCCGCAGGTTCGAGTCCTGTCGCCCCGATTATTTGAAAATTTTTCAAAAAAACTATTGACAAAGCCGAAAATGCGTGATATAATCCTAAAATAGCAAAGTGTAAGGTGAGAGTAAAGTAGTAAAGTGGGGCTGGGGTTGACAAATCCCGGCTCTTATTAATGGAACAGAAGCAAGAAGCTATAATCAGTCGTTTTTTGCGTTCCGCCGCACGCCGGCAATATATTAAAGAGGTCATAAATGAGAATAGAAGAACGCGTACGAAACAGGGTTGAACCCTTTCTTGAAGAGAACGGTTGCAGGCTATGGGATGTCATATTCGAAAAAGAGGGGGCAATGCACTACCTCAAGATTTTGTTTGACGATGCCGACGGCTCGCTCGACCTGGAAAAGTGCGAAAAGCTGACACCGCCCTTAAATAAACTTTTAGATGAAGAAGAGTTTATTAAAAAAGGGCAGGTCGATATTGTTGAAATAGGCTCTCCCGGGTTGTCGCGGCGGTTACGCCATGCGGAACATTTTGAGTTTTGTAACGGAAAAACCGTGAAAGTCATGAAGAGAACCGATTCAGGCAAAACTGAGGTTATTACAGGAATTCTAAACGGATTCGACAGTGAGAATAAGTCTGTCACGGTTGACGGGGAAGAAATCTCGCTCAAAAAATGTATCAGGATTAATTTGGAGGAACACCCGAAATGAGCAACATCAACACCGAATTGTTTGACGCACTGGCACTGGTCGCCAAGGAGAAAGGAATCAGTGCGGAAGTGCTGGTAGAGAAGATTCAGACAGCTTTGATTATTGCAATCAAGAAAGACTATCCCAGAAGCGAAGACATAAATTTCGATATAGATATAGCTAAAGGAAAATTTGACGTTTGCATTTTCAAAGAAATCGTGGAAACGCCCGAAGAAGTCGAAGATGACGCTAATCAAATCGACCTTGATGCGGCGAAAAAATATTCGAAAAAGTATAAAGTCGGCGATAAATGTGCGATTAAACTCAATACCCGTCATTTCGGGCGAATCGCCGCACAAACGGCTAAACAGGTAATCAAGCAGGGAATAAAAGAGGTTGAGCGTGACCAGTTAATCGAGCAATGGGGCAACCTGCAAAATGAAGTCATGAACGTCAAAGTCCTTAAGGTTGAGCCGGATACGGGAAATGTTTTCGTTGAAATCAATTCCACCGAGATTATTCTGTTCCCTAATGACCAGATTCCCGGTGAAGTCATCAATGGCGGCGATAATATAAAGGTTTATATATCGGGGGTTTCGGCGAATGACAGGAGACCGACCCTTCGCATTTCGAGAACGCATAACAATCTTCTGCGTAAACTGTTTGAGTCGCAGATTCCCGAGGTGAGCGACGGTACGATTGAAGTTTGTTCGGTCAGTCGTGAGCCGGGGATTCGCAGTAAAGTAGCGGTGAGGACAAACGACGAAAACGTCGATGCCGTTGGTTCGTGTATCGGGCCGGCACGTTCGAGAATTACCACAATCTGTAATGAGTTGAACGGCGAAAAAATCGATGTGGTTAATTACAGCGACGACCCGAAGGAGTTCATCAAAGCCGCACTCAAACCCGCCGATGTGCTTGCGGTTGAAATCCCGGATGAAGAAGTCAAGGCTTGTTCGGCGACTGTTCCGGATAATCAACTTTCGCTTGCAATCGGGAATAAAGGTCAAAACGCAAAACTCGCGGCGAGACTCACCGGATTTAAAATAGATATTCGGCCGGAGTCCGGGTTTTACGAGGGATAGCAGTTGGTAGCAATGGATAGTAATACAACGGCAGTGAAATCTCCCGAACGAATGTGCGTAGTTTGTCGGCAAAAGGGCGAGAAAAGTGAGTACTTTCGTGTGGTGAAGAATAAATCGGGCGGGGTTGAGGTTGATTTGTCGGGTAAACTTCCCGGCAGAGGGGCGTATGTTCATAAAAGCGAAGGGTGTTTGAAATCCGCAGTGAAACGCCGCAGTCTCGATAAAGCATTGAAATGCAGGGTTCCCGATGAGGTGTATGCCGCCCTGGAGGAGGAATTTGTTTGAATTCTGATTTAAATCAAGGAAAAGTCCCGAACTGTGTCAATACCCTTAACACGTTGGGATTGTGTAAACGGGCAGGGAAAATCGTGACGGGGTTTGATGCGGTGGTTTCGGATATCGCCAAAGCCGCGGGGATTTTAATCGCGTCGGACTTGTCGGAGAAAAGCAAGAAAGAAATCGCGTATCATTGCAATAAAAACAACAAGACACTCGTTGAGACCGACTGTACTATGAGTCAGATTGAAGGCGTTCTTAACAAACGAACCGGGATAATAGCAATTCTTGACGGGGGATTGTTTAAGTCGCTTTCAAGGAATTATTAATTTACACTGCATTAAAAATCCCGGTGGGATTTTTAATGATTAAGCGGTATATAGCAAATATTCATTTAATAGAAAAGCTGGGGTGCTGAATGGAACAAAAATTCAAGCTGCGGGATGCTGCGCAAGAACTCGGAATCGAAATCACTGAGGTTATAGCAATCTCGAAAGAATATTTTGATGTTGAGAAGAAATCGACGGGGGTACTTTCTCTCGACGAGCTTAATGTTGTCTTGGAGAAGGTCTTGACGACTAAAGTAACCGATAACGTCGAAGAATATTTCGAGAGTAAGCCTAAAAAGCCCGAAAAAGCCGAGAAGCCTAAAAAGCCTTCCGGGAATGAAAAGGCGGTGAAAGCGGGTAAACAATCATTTGATTCGGCTGAGTCTTCTGCTAAATCCACTAAAGGAGATTCAAACGCGGTAAAGAACCCCAAACAAACTCCCGACCGGAAGCCTGCGCCTACGATTTACGGGAAACCGTCTTCTTATGCCGAGAAGTTCGAAAAGCCGAAACCGAAACCGCATATTCAGGAACAAAAAGCGCGACCGCAAGAATCGCGCCCGGTTACTCCCGTGAAACCGCTTCCTCCCAAGCCGCTTCCTCCGAAGGAAGAGGCTTCGGCGAAGCCTCCCAAGAAGAAAATCGTTCCGAAACCGGTACAAGCGGCGGTCGATATAAACAGCGTGAAAGTCAATGCGCCGCCTAAAGCGAAACAAAAGGGTGAGGCGGTTCAAAGAGGGGAACAAATTGTCAAACGGGTGGATACCCGCGGAAATTACGCCGAATTAGAACGTTATAACGAAAAATATGAGAGTATCGCACAGCAGCAGGGTGCGTCACATTCTTCCCAGTTGAATCAAAACCAGGGAAGAGGGGGACAGCACGACAACTTCCGCGGAAGACAGAAATTCGGCGGGAATCAGCGTGGCGGGCGTAACCATCATAATCAGAGAAGGGGGCAGAATCAGCCGCCGCGTCGTCCGCAATTTGAGACCGAGGCGCAGAAACTGGTTCGTCTTGAACTCGAAAAAGCGCGTAATAAACAGTTAGAGGTGCTTATTCCCGATGTAATCGTTATTTCGGAATTAGCATCCCGCCTTAAAGTCACTTCCAGTACGGTAATAAAGCGATTATTCGTTTTGGGTGAGATGAAAGCCCAGAATGAGGTAATTGACTATGATACAGCGGCTCTAATCGCCGAAGAACTCGGTGCAAAGGTCGAAAAAGAAATCATCGTGACAATCGAAGAACGCTTGTTCGAAGAAGTTGAGGATACCGACGAGAATCTGCAACCGCGTTCGCCGGTGGTGGTGGTCATGGGTCACGTTGACCACGGAAAAACGTCGTTGTTGGATGCTATTCGTGACTCTGACGTTGTTTCGGGGGAAGCGGGCGGAATCACACAGCATATAGGTGCGCACAGGGTCAAGGTGGGCGAGGAAGGCAGGAGTATTACCTTCCTTGATACACCGGGGCATGAGGCGTTTACTTCCATGAGGGCAAGGGGCGCGAATATCACCGATATTGCGATTCTTGTGGTTGCGGCGGATGACGGAATCATGCCGCAGACCATTGAGTCAATCAATCACGCTAAAGCCGCTAACGTGGCTATTATAGTTGCGATTAACAAAATCGATAAAGAAGAAGCGAATCCCGCGCGAATCAAGCAGGAACTCACCGAACACGGTTTGGTTATCGAAGAATGGGGTGGCGACGTAATCTGTTGTGAAGTCAGTGCGAAAAAGCGAATCAACCTCGATAATCTGCTTGAGATGGTGAATCTCACGGCGGAAGTGCTTGAACTCAAGGCGAATCCCGACAGACACGCTACGGGAACTGTAATTGAAGCCCGCCTTGACAAAGGAAGAGGACCGGTTGCGACTCTTCTCGTGCAAAAAGGTACGCTTAAAACCGGGGATATTATCATCGCCGGGACATCGGTGGGCAGGGTGCGTGTAATGCTTAACGATAAAGGAAAAGTCGCCAAAAAAGCAGGCCCGTCTGTTCCGGTGGAAATTACCGGGTTGGCGGAAGTGCCGAGTGCGGGAGACCGGTTCTCGGCGGTTGCAGATGAAAAGTTAGCGCGCGAATTAGTCGAAAAACGTAAGCATGAAGCGAAAGAAGCACACTTCAACCAATACAAGAAGGTGACTTTGGACAGCCTGTTCAGTCATATAGAAGCCGGCATGGTGAAGGAACTCCCGATTATTGTAAAAGCCGACGTTCAAGGCTCGGTCGAGGCGGTGAGACAGTCGCTCGAAAAACTCTCGATGGAAGAGGTAAAGATTCGGGTTATTCATGGTGGTGTGGGTGCAGTCAGTGAGAGTGACGTTATGCTGGCGAATGCAACCGGCGCGATTATAGTCGGGTTTAATGTTCGACCGCATCCTGCGGCGGCGGAAAACGCGAAGCGCGACAACGTCGAAATCAGGATTTATCGGATTATCTACGATGCAATCGAAGAAATCGAGACGGCGATGAAAGGTATGCTCGCTCCGAAGTTCAAGGAAGTCGAAATGGCGAGGATTGAGGTTCGTAACGTCTTCAAAATCACGGGTTCGGGGATTGTTGCGGGATGCTACGTGCTTGAGGGAAAAGTCTCTCGTAGTTGTGAAATTCGCATAGTCCGTGATGGGATTATCATCTTCGACGATAAGATTAATACGTTGAAACGGTTCAAGGACGATGTAAAAGAAGTCGCCCACGGATACGAATGTGGTATAAGTTTAGAGAAATTCTCCGATATTAAAGAGGGAGACGTGTTTGAAGCGTATGTGATTGAAGAAGTCAAGCAATGATTGCTTTGATTCGTGCCACATTTGTGGCAGAAAGGCATGGTCATTAAGTATGAGTCAAAATATAAACAGGTTGGCTGAAGATATTAAGAGAGAAATATCGGTTTCTATGCGGGAAATCGATGCGGGCGGAATTGTATCGGTCTCACGGTGTGAGCTGTCGAACGATTTATCGTATTGCAAAATCTTCGTTTCGAGTTATGAAGGCGGAGAAAAGACAATCGCGGCGGTGGAAAAACTGAAAAACAAGGCGGGGTTGTTTAAACGGAATATCAATGCACGAATCAAGATGCGGAAAATCCCGGAACTGATTTTCTTGCCGGATAACTCACTGGATTATTATGACAAAATCAATGGAATTATAAACGAGATTCATGAAGCGGAACAAGGGCAATCAGAAATGGATGTTTGAGGTAAAGTTTGAATGAAAGCTTCCGGGTCGGTGGCTTTGCTGCCGAGCAGGCTTGATTCATGCCACGTTTGTGGTAGAAAGGCATGGTCATAAGTATGAGTAGTAAATCTGTAACTTTAGCTGAAACGGTGGAATTTATCAACAGTCGCGATAATTTTACCGTACTTTGTCACACGAACCCTGATGGGGATACCCTCGGAAGCGGGTATGCCCTATGCGGGGTTTTACATCTTATAGGAAAGCGGGCGCGGTTAATCTGCGACGAGAAACCGTCGGCGCGGTTTGAATTCCTTAAAGAAACAATTCGCGATAAACCCGAAATGCAGGTTTTCGTTGAAGGGGTGGACGAGACGATTGTGACGGTTGACGTTGCCGATGTCGAGTTGTTGGGTTCGCTCAAAGAAACCTACGCAAATAAAATCGATTTGTCAATCGACCACCACATTTCAAACAAGAAGTATGCGACATTCACCCTCCTCGATACCGGGGCTGCCGCTTGTGCTGAGTTGATGTGGGAGTTGATTATGCAGATGGAATCGAATTTAGGGCAAGACTGGCCGCCGCTCGTGACGACTCCTATTGCCGCTGCGATTTATACCGGTATTGCTACCGATACAGGTTGCTTCAAATATCCGAACACCACGACGATTTCGCATATGTTTGCGGCAGAGGTGATGGGATATGGGTTCGATGCGGCGAAAATCAATTACACCATGTTTGAGATGAAAACCCGGGCAAGGATTCAGCTTGAACAGCAGGCTATTTCGAGTATGGAGTTTTATTTCGGAGAAAAATGTGCGTTGATTGTACTGGATTTTGAACTGCTCGAGGGGATTGACCCGGAAGATGCCGGAAACGTATCTTCTTTGCCGCGGCAGGTTGAAGGGGTGGTTGTCGGGGTGGTTCTGAAAGAGAAGAGCAAAGGGCTCTGGAAAGCGTCGGTTCGTACCGGTGAAGGGGCGAACGCTCAAGCGGTTTGCGACGCGCTCGGCGGCGGTGGACACCTCCGTGCGGCGGGATGTACATTGACAGGAGATGTTGAGTCGGTCAAGAAAGTGATTTTAGCTGAAGTCGAGAAGCAGTTGGGTTAGCTAAATCCAAAACGTCAATGACAATCACGTCGGTGAGGATATTAAACAACCCAAGTCCCTAAACCAGTTTTCGGAGAGTTATAAAGTGGATGGTATAATTTGTGTTTACAAACCTAACGGGTATACGTCGTTCGATGTAATCGCAATCATGCGACGGTTGCTCAACACGCGCAAAATAGGACATTCCGGTACGCTTGACCCAATGGCGGAGGGGGTTCTCCCTATTTTTGCGGGGGCGGCAACTAAAGCGGTTGACTTCTGCCCGGATACAGGTAAAGAATACCGCGCTTCTTTCAAGGTCGGGATTACGACCGATACGCAGGACATCAGCGGCGTGATTCAGAAAGAGGTGCTTTGTTACGTCCCGCGGGGTAGAATCGAAGAGGTGACAAAACGGTTCACGGGGGAAATTGAGCAGCTGCCGCCGATGTATTCGGCGGTCAAAATTAACGGGCAGCGACTGTATAATCTTGCGCGGAAGGGTGTAACGTCCGATGAAGTGGAACGTGATTTGCGGAAAATCACCATTCATTCGTTGGAACTCGAACAGTATAACAGCGATTCCGGTGAGGGGATTATAAAAGTCGGTTGCTCTAAAGGAACGTATATTCGGACATTGATTCACGATATCGGTCTCGAATTGGGGTTCGGGGCGGTGATGACCGGACTTCAGCGGAGTATGTCGAATGGGTTCACGCTTGAGGATTGCTACCAACTCGACCTGTTGAAGCAGGTTTATGAGAAAACACCGGACAAGTTAGAGACGTTTTTGAAGCCGTTGCAGTCGCTTTTTCCCGATTATCCCAAGGCATTCCTTGATGAGAGACAGACCGAGCTTTTTCGTAACGGTGCGATTCTTAATGCCGATTTAGTACGGTTTGAACGGGTTTACGACGGGGTTTATTCGCTCCTTGACTGTAAAGAACGAATGTGCGCACTGGCTAAAATCGAGAGAGACCATTCAATTTCAGTGGTGCAAAGGTTTACTTATGTAAAAATTTGAGCAACGAAAGTCACGAGCGGGCTCTGCCGTGAGTGTCAAGACTTTCGTTGCGGAGTAACAAGAGCGGTTTTGTCGGTGGGCAGAGCGGCTTGAAAGGGGACATCATGCTAATTCAGGGCAGAAATAAAACAGCAGTTGCGTTGGGGATGTTCGATGGTATTCACGTCGGACATTCTGAAGTTATTAACGCCGCATTAAAACAAAAAGAGATGAATCAAATGATTCCGGCGGTTTTCACTTTCAGGAAGTTGAAAAAACTGGGGGGGAGCGTGATTCCCTACGGAATGAAGTTCGCCTTGTTGAAATCAAAAGGGTTCGATGTGATTTATTCGTCGGATTTTGATAGCGTGCGTGACCTGTCCGGGGAGGATTTCGTGAGTCAAATCCTCATAGACAAAATGAATTGCGGTTATGTTTCGTGTGGGTGGGATTTTCGGTTCTCGAAAAATGCCGAGTCTGATTCGGGCGATTTGAAACGTATTTGCGAAGAAAACGGAATAAAAGTCGATATTATCAAACCGGTCGAGATGGAAGGCGGTGTGGTAAGTTCCACGCGGATTCGTGAGGCAATCAAAGACGGGAATATCGCGCTGACTAATCGGCTGTTGGGTTATGATTTGACTTATGAGCTGGAGGTGGTCGAGGGGGCTAAAATCGGGCGAACGCTCGGCACACCGACTTTGAATCAGCTTATTCCCATCGATTGCGTTTTGCCGAAATTCGGTGTGTATAAAAGCGTGGTTGAGTTGGATTCAACCTATGATGCGATAACCAACATCGGGATTAAACCGACGGTTTATTCGGATTCTTCTCCTGTGGTGGAAACCCACATTCCCGGATTTAATCGGGAAATCTACGGGCAGACTGTTAGGGTGAGTCTGCGGGAATTTATCCGTCAAGAGAGAAAATTCGACTCGTTGGACGATTTAAAAATCCAGATTCAAGAGGATATTAAAGCAACGAAGAAATAAGAAAGGCATGGTCATAAACGTGAAAAAAATTCGTACCAGGTTTGCACCCAGTCCGACGGGGTTCATGCACCTCGGCAATCTGCGGACGGCACTCTATGCGTGGCTGTTCGCCCGGAAAAACGGCGGAAGTTTTATTCTGCGGGTGGAAGATACCGACCGTTCGCGTTATGTCGAGGGGGCGGTTGATGTGATTTATGAGACCCTTCGTGAGTGTGGGTTGGATTGGGACGAGGGCCCTGATATAGGCGGCGATTACGGGCCGTATATTCAGAGTGAGCGGAAGGATTCCTACCTCAAATATGCTGAAGAGTTACTCAAAAAAGGGGATGCTTACAGGGATGATGGTGCGATTCGTCAGAGGGTGCCGAAAAACGGTTCTACCGGGTTTGTTGATGAAATCTACGGCGAAATCACGGTGGAAAACGCAGAAATTGAAGAGCAGGTCTTGATTAAATCCGACGGAATGCCGACCTACAACTTCGCTAACGTAATCGATGACCACTTGATGAATATAACCCACATAATTCGCGGGAATGAGTACCTTTCGTCCACACCGAAGTATAATCTCCTGTATAAGTCATTCGGGTGGGAGTGTCCGACGTATATTCATGTTCCGCAAATCATGCGAGACGCGACCCACAAGCTGTCTAAACGAGATGGTGACGCGTATTTCAGTGATTTTAAGGCGCAGGGATACCTCACCCCTGCGATTATCAACTATATCGCACTTCTCGGCTGGTCGCCCAAAGGTGAAAATGCCGAAAATGAAATCTTTACGCTTTCCGAATTGGCGAAAGCGTTCGGAACGGAAGGAGTATCGAAGTCTCCCGCTATATTCGACATTGAGAAAATGCGGGCAATCAACGCGGAACACATTCGGCGACTTTCATCGTCGGAATTCAAGGCGGCTGCAATGCCGTTTCTGCCGCAAACCGATTGCGAATACAACCGCGATATTTTGTGTGCCGCGCTTCAGCCGCGGACTGAAGTGTTGTCGGACATTGTTGCGCAGGTGGACTTCCTGGAGAAACCCTGCGAATATTCTCTCGATTTGTATAACAACAAAAAAATGAAGACTTCACCCGAATCGGCGGCGGAAACTCTTGCGAAGCTGCTGAACATTCTTGAGACAATTCCTGTTTTTGATAAAGAGAGTTTGTATGAACAGGTAAAGGAATTAGCGGCGAAAAACGAGAAGAAGCCGGGGTTCTTCCTTTATCCGTTGCAGGTGGCACTTTCGGGGAAACCTGCAGTTCCGGGCGGCGGATTAGATGTGTGCGTGATGTTCGGACGCGAGGAGAGCGTTAAGCGGGTGAAGGCTGCGATTGAAATAATCTGAAAATTAAAAACAACCCGTTTCGTTCAAGAAGCGGGTTGTTTTAGTTTTAAATTAGCTGTTATTAGAATCGCCGAATAAGTCTTTCGCCATTGCTTCGTCAGAGTCAGAATCCGTAGCGGGAGCATTTCCCGAAGCGTTTTCTTCTTCATCAAGCGAGGATACCATGTTCTTCAATTCCTCAATGTCTCTTTTAATATCGTTTTTGATATTGTCGCCGGTTTCTTTTACTGCGCCGACGGTTTGTTCGCCTTTTTTGACCATGTCTTTGTTCTTTATGTCGTGAATCGTTTCTCCCAGTTTGTCTGCGCCGGTTTTAATCGCACCCACCGCAAAGAGGGATGCCTTCTTGATTTTGTTGCCGTAACTTTCCTTTGTGTAGACCCCTACATCAATCTCATCTTCTTCGCCTCTTTCGTCTTCATCGAAATCGCCGAAATCATAGAAGTCCTCGTCTTCCCTTCTTCTTTCGATTACTTTTTTCCCGATAGCATAGCCTACACCTACCAGTGCCGCTATACCGAAAACCGCCATTCCAAGTCTCATGATTAAATTCCTCCTATACAGTAATGCGTTATTGCTAACGTGATTCAGGTAAATCCACTTTACCTGTGTTTAAATTTATTATATACCTAATTCAGGCAATTGTCAAGTGATTTTGAAAATTCATCTATATAAAGTTGAGATAAAGTTGAGTTGCTGAAATATTTATATTAAGATTCCCCTTTTTTCGGCTTGCAAATCCGTGTAATTTATGGTATCATTAAACATCATGAAAAAAATTTAAAATAATTATCAAGAGAGTAAGAGAGGGCGCGTTATGAGAAATTACGATTACACTTCAATCGAAAAAAAATGGCAGGAAAACTGGGAAAAAAATCAAACCTTCAAAGTGAGTGAAGACAGCCCAAATCCTAAATATTATATTCTGGTGGAATTCCCGTATCCGTCGGGTCAGGGATTGCACATCGGGCATCCGCGACCGTATACGGCTATGGATATTCTTGCGCGGAAACGCCGACTCCAGGGTTATAACGTGCTTTATCCGATTGGGTGGGATGCGTTCGGATTGCCTACCGAAAACTTCGCGATTAAGAACAAAATCCACCCCGCAAAAGTTACTGCCGATAACGTGGCGACTTTTACCCGCCAAGCGAAAGCAATAGGTTTTTCGTTTGACTGGTCGAGGGAGGTCAACACCACCGACCCCGATTACTATAAGTGGACGCAGTGGATTTTCCTGCAATTGTTCAAGAAAGGGCTGGCGTACAAGAGTGAAATGGCGGTCAACTGGTGTACCGACTGTAAAGTTGTCCTTGCGAACGAGGAAGTGGTTGACGGTTCTTGCGAGCGTTGTCACAGTGCGGTTGTTCGTAAAGTCAAGAGCCAGTGGATGCTGAAAATCACCGAGTATGCGCAGCGTTTGATTGACGACCTGGAAGGGGTTGATTATCCTGCACGGGTCAAGGCATCGCAAATCAACTGGATTGGTCGTTCTACCGGTGCGGAAGTTGATTTCGCGACAACGTCCGGGGACGTGCTGAAGGTCTACACCACCCGTCCGGATACGTTGTTTGGGGCGACTTACATGGTTATTTCGCCTGAGCATCCTTATATCGAAAAGTGGAGCGGTGGGTTGAAGAATCTCGACGAAGTCCGTGCGTATCAAGAATCGGCGGCAAAAAAGTCGGACTTTGAGCGGAGTGAAATCGCAAAAGAAAAGAGCGGTGTGAAACTCAACGGGGTTTCGGCTGTTAATCCGGTGAACGGGGAACAAATCCCGATTTTTATTTCCGATTACGTTTTGATGAGTTACGGTACCGGGGCAATCATGGCGGTTCCCGGGCATGATACTCGTGACTGGGAGTTTGCACAGACGTTCGGGTTGCCGGTGGTGGAGGTTGTTGCCGGAGGAAACATTCAAGAGGCGGCATTCACCGATTGTGAGACCGGTACAATGGTAAACTCCGGATTTTTAGATGGATTAAGCGTGGAAGACGCTAAAATCAAAATCACCGAATGGTTGGCGGAAAAGAAACTCGGTACACCTAAAGTCAACTTCAAGTTGAGGGATTGGGTGTTCAGTCGGCAACGGTACTGGGGTGAGCCTATTCCGATGGTGTACTGTGAAAAGTGCGGGTGGGTTCCAATTCCCGAAAGTGAGTTACCGCTGAAACTCCCAGAAGTTGAGTCGTATATGCCGACCGACACGGGAGAAAGTCCGTTAGCTGCACTGGAGGATTTCGTGAACTGTACCTGTCCGAAGTGCGGGGGTTCGGCAAAGCGCGAGACCGACACCATGCCGCAATGGGCAGGAAGCTCGTGGTATTTTCTGCGGTATTGCGACCCATTTAACAATAAAGAGTTGATTTCTGAAGAGCGGCTTAATTATTGGACGGAAGAAGGCGCAATCGTAAATTGGTATAACGGCGGGATGGAGCATACGACGCTTCATTTATTGTACTCGCGGTTCTGGTATAAATTCTTATACGATATCGGGGTGGTCAAGACGTGCGAACCCTACGCGAAACGAACTTCTCACGGGATGATTCTCGGCGAAGACGGACAGAAAATGTCGAAATCCAGGGGGAACGTAATCAACCCCGACGATATTATTCGGGAATACGGTGCAGACGGACTCCGCTTGTATGAGATGTTTGTGGGTGATTTCGAGAAAGCTGCGCCGTGGAGTACTTCGGGAATACGCGGTTGTAAACGATTCCTTGACCGGGTGTGGGGATTGCAGGAGTTCATTGTTAAGAATGAAGGGGACGGGAATGAATACAGCCCCGGATTACGTTCGGCTTTTCATAAAGTGGTTAAAAAAGTCACCCATGATATCGAAACGCTGAAGTTTAATACCGCGATTGCCGCATTGATGTCGTTATCTAATGAGATTTATGCCGCGAAATCCATTAATCATGCCGAATTGTCGGCGTTCCTGATTTTGTTGAATCCGTTCGCACCGCATATAAGTGAGGAAATCTTTGAGTCGGCGGGGTTGGGTATTCTGAATAAACAATCGTGGCCTAAGTATGATGAAGATTTATGTAAAGACGAACAGGTCGAAATCGTTGTCCAGGTCAACGGAAAAGTCCGCGCGAAAGCGGTTGTTTCGTCGGGTTGCGATAAATCACAAATGCTTGAAACGGCGAAAATTGCGTTGGGCGATTCCCTCAACGGTAAAACCATAGTGAAGGAAATAACAGTTCCCGATAAACTGGTGAATATAGTCGTAAAAGGTTAAGAAAAATTCCTCGATTGATTCAATCGAGGAATTTTTTTGACGGTTTAAACGCCGAAATAGTCCGAGATGTTGATTTCTCCGCCGTTTTGCAGCTCACGGATGAACGGCGTGAAATCTTCGGGCAGGTCTGATTTGTCGAAGGTCTCTTTCACTAATGAGCGGATTGCCCTTGCCGCTTCCTCCATGTCGTCGAGATTGATTTCCTCTTTGTAGAAATCTTTCTTGTCGGTTTCGTAGGCATCATCAGGGCGGGAGTCCAGTAACTGCGCGTAGTTTTTTCCGTCGCTTTTGTACCACCAAATCGCAAAATATTTCATGTAATTACCATTCCTTCCGGTTTTTTTCTGCAATCATACCATATTAAACTTGCTTTGTCAAGCAATATCTCAAACAAACCAGGCATTGACTTTACAATACTCGAACCGTTTATCGTAATGCGCCGAAATAAGCGATTTTGACATGACATCGCGGAAGGGTGGTGAATTCTTGCATTTGAGCATTAATCGGTAACGGAATCTGCCGTTGATACTGCCGACTCCGCTTTTGACGGGGCCCAGTATGCGAATGGGAATCGGATTTATGCTTTTTAAGGCATTTTCGAAGATTTCTGCAAACGCGAATGACGCACCTGCCGCGTTTTGTTCCACCACGTCGCAGATTTCGACTACGCACAGGTCGCAAAAAGGCGGGAACAGCAATGCCTGCCGAATAGTCTCTTCCTCCAAGTAGAATCCGCGGTAATCTTGTTCCGCCGCTAATCGTAACACGTAATGTTCCGGTGTGAAGGTCTGCAGGAATGCCCTGCCTTTTTTGTCGCCGCGTCCCGCTCGCCCAACCACCTGGGTAATCAGCGAGAAAGTCCGTTCATACCCTACATAATCGCCGGCATAGAGCGAATTGTCAATCAGCAGAATCCCCACGAGGGTCACATTCGGGAAGTCTAATCCCTTTGCAACCATTTGTGTTCCCACCATGATGTCGTATTCGCGGTTGCCGAAACTGTTGAACCCCCGTTCATACGCGCCTTTTGTCATGGTTGTGTCGGCATCCATTCGCAGAATCCGCGCCGACGGAAAGTATTCCTGCAATTCTTCTTCAATTCGTTGAGTTCCTGTTCCGGTTTGACGAATAAATCGGCTGTTACACTTCTCGCATTGTTCGGTATATTTCTTCAAGTAACCGCAATAGTGGCAGGAAAGTTTCGTTCCGTAGGGGGATTTATGTGCGGTCATAGGGACTCCGCAATGGGGACACATGGCAACTTCACCGCAGGCAATACAGCAGATGAAGGTGTGGAATCCGCGTCGGTTTAAAAGAATGAGTGATTGTTCGCCTTTTTCGAGATTGCTTTTCAGTTGTTCTAAAAGGATTCGACTGAAATTTCCTTTGTTCCCCATTGCCTGTTCAAGTTTCATGTCGATTATTCGAACATCCGGCAAGGCATTCCCGGAATACCTTTCATTCAGTTCAAGTAGGCTGTACTTCCCGATTCGGGCATTGCGGTAACTTTCCATAGACGGGGTCGCCGATGCTAACAGCAACATCGCTTTATGGCGGAAACATCGTTGTTTCGCGATGTCGCGGACGTGGTAGCGCGGACTCCGCTCCGATTTATACGTGTGTTCGCCTTCTTCGTCGATTACTATAATCCCTATGTTTTCGAGGGGGGCGAACACTGCACTGCGGGTTCCCACGACGATTCTCGCCGAACCCTCACGAATCCGCTTATATTCGGCGGTTCGTTTACCCATCGACAGTCCCGAATGGATTACCGCCGCATTATCCCCGAAGAATCCCTTAAAAATCGCGATTGTTTGAGGGGTAAGCGAGATTTCCGGTACTAAAATCATGGCGGATTTGCCTGATTTTAACGCTTCACCGACTAATTTGATAAAGACAGACGTTTTGCCCGAACCGGTTATTCCGTGGAGAAGCCCGCACTTAGCTTCGCTTGAGTTCAAAAGAGTTTTCAGTGATTCAAAAACGCCGGCTTGGCTTTCGGTGAGGATAATTTCGTCTATATCTCGGTCGGCGATTTCGGGTTCGGTTTCGTTAAGGGCGACTTCCTGTGCGGATTCCTGCAAAATTCCCTTTTTGACGAGGTTTGTGACAACCGCAGGAGTCACTCCGCAAAGATAACAGATTTCTTTCACACTTGCCGAGGTGTTTTCCAACGCTTCGACGACAGTTTTCTGTTTCGGGGTGAGGTTTTCGGGGATTTCTTCGGTTTCGCAAAGCCGAACGATTTTCTCGGTCTTGCCTTTCAGCGGTGAAAGGTTAGTTCCGCTTCGCAATACCGGCGGCAGAATACACCGAACTGCATTGTAATATGTACAGAAAGTATTCGCTTTAAGCCATTTTATCAGTTCCAGCATTTCGGGATTTATGTAGGCTTCTTCGTCAATCACGTCGCTGATTTTTTTGATTTCCGTTGCATTGTATTCGCCGTTTTGAACGTTGAAGACCAGTCCCGCGATTTTTCGCGAACCTCTCCCAAACGGTACGAGTACCCGCCGCCCCGGCTCGACTGCGTCTTCAAGCTCATACGGAATCGCATAACTATAAAGGCGGTCGAATGAGTACAATGCCTTTTCGACCGCTATTTGTGCTGTTTTTCCTTTTATTACCTGCTCTTGATTCGTGTGATTATCCATTTATGTTTTCCTGAATTATTTTTGCGACTTCTGCGGTTGCTCTCTGAAGGTCATCGTTGACCACCCGATAGTCGTAATTCCCTGCCCGCGCGAACTCAGACTCGGCTTTTTTGATTCGCAACTCAATCACGTCTTCACTCTCGGTAGAACGATTAATCAGTCGCCGACGTAATTCTTCAACCGAAGGCGGCAACACGAAAATCAACAGTGAATCCGGGAAAGCTTTTTTGACGTTCTCCGCACCCTCCGCTTCGATTTTCAGCAGAAGGTTTTTCCCCGCTTCCAATGCCGATGAGACGGTTTTATTCAGTGTCCCGTAGTAGTTTCCGCAATATTCTGTATGTTCGAGGAATTCGCCCTGTTCAATCAGTTGCTCGAACTCTTCCCTGCTTTTGAATAAGTAGTGTTTCCCATCTTCTTCTCCTGCGCGGCTTTTGCGGGTGGTTGCCGAAATCGAATAGGAAAGACAAAGCACGTCCTTGTACTCGTTACTGAACAGCCCTTCCATGATAGAGTCTTTACCGCCGCCTGCCGGTGCGGATAAGACGATTAGTTTTCCTGTATTAGCTTTTGCTTCACTCACCATGAACCTCCTCCGAAACCTGCGAAACGTTTTCTTTGCGTGCCGATAGAATGATATGACCGGAATCCATTATATAAACCGATTTTGTTCGTTTGCCGCAGGTTGCGTCAATCAGAAGATTCTTCTCTTTTGCGGCGGAAATCAGTCGTTTTGCCGGCGCAGTTTCTGCCGATATAACAGCAATGATTCGCCCGGCATTAATGGAATTACCGTATCCAATTTCCAACAAATTCATTTCACTCGCACCTTTTTCATTCATTATCTAAATCAGAAATGCCTTCGCTATTTTCAAGTCTTCGGGGGTCGTGATTTTGATGTTGCGGTAATCCCCTTCTACGATTTTCACCGGGATTCCCGCTCGTTCAAACAGCGAACTGTCGTCGCTGACGCTACTGCCATCGTATTTGTCGAGTGCTTTTCGGTACAGCTTTAAATCGAACACTTGCGGGGTCTGCGCACAAAACAGCGTTCGCCTGTCGGGGGTGGTTTTCACGGAATCACCCTCACAGACTTTCATCGTGTCTTTCGCAGGGACTGCGGCAATCGCCGCACCATGCAGTTTCGCCGTTTCTACCACCTTGTCAATCAATGCGAGGGTGATTAACGGACGCGCACCGTCATGAATCGCAACGAATACATCTTCTTGAGAGTTGGAATCAAGCGTGTTCAGTGCGTTGAGCACCGATTCCTCGCGAGTGTTTCCACCGGGAACAACGGCGGTCACTTTGGCGAATCCGTACGCTGAAACTTCTTCACGATACTGTTCGCCGGTTACGACTATAATCTCGTCAATGCTTTCGGTAAGCTGAAACGCTTTCAGTGTGTGCGATAAAACGGGCTTTCCGCATAGGTCGGCGAAAATCTTGTTGGTGTTTTTCCCCATGCGAGAACTGTTTCCCGCGGCTACTATAACTGCGATTGTATTCATTTAATTTTCGGGAGGTGCTTCGGTTATGATTTCTGCGGTGGTTTCAGGTGCAGGGGTCACTTCGACGGTGGTTGCAATGGTTGCGGCGGTTGTGGTTGCAGCGGTTGTCGGAGTGGCGGTAGTCGCAGGTGGTGTGGTGGTGACGATTGGTTCGGGTGTGGTTTCGACGACCGTTTCGGGCGGCATTTGCCGTACGATTCTGACTACATCTGCTGCGCGAGCTGCATCCCCGGGGAATCCGGTTATGCGAATGTCGTTATTCGCGGCGAAGTTTTCCACTCCTTCGACTATAGCGTTATTCATTTCGGTTAAGTTGGGTGCGTATCTCTCGCCGTTGATGGTTATATTCGATTCCTCCACCCCTAAATCGGTGAGGATTTTCACGAAATCTCTTACAGTAATTCCTTCCGGAATCTCCGGGAACTTCTTGCGTTCGGGCCCCAGACTGATTTTCAAGGTGATTTTATCGGAGTTCGTTACGAATTCCCCGGGCTGTATATCTTGCTCAAAAATCCGATTCTTCGGGCGTTCGGGGTTGTCGCTGTATTCCCATTGAAATTCAAAGCTGTAGTTCCTGTAATTCTGCTCGAAATTCGATGTGTAATCACGTCCCGTAAAGGTCGGTACTGCGATAGAATCGCCTGAGCGAATCACGGTCTCGCTGGTTTCCGGTCCGCTTGTCACCTCACCGGAAGTGGTTGCGGAAACGTCGGTAGTGACATCTGCAATCTGCGGATTTTTTTTGAAAACATCGGTGGTGGAAGCAACGATAATCAAGATAACGAAGAACAGAACAATCGCCGAAATCGCCGAAATTATGATAATCATCTTGATTTTCCGCTTTTTCTCGCGTTCTTCTTTGCGGAGACTTTTTTCGACTGCTTCGATTAATTCGGCATCAAATCTTGAGTGAAGCGGGTTAGCTTCATCCGATTCGTCGGAATTATCGTCAAATCCGTCAAAATCAATATCTATTTCCGGGCTGATTACTCCGCTTTCATTAGCGAGGGCATCGTTTACCCCCGCCAACGCCTCGCCGGAATCGGTGTTCCAAAAAGCAGTGGTGGGGAGACCGGTCAAGGTCTCGGCTATGCCGTCTTTGCGGGGTTTCGGACTCCCGAAGACCGCCTTCGAAAAATCGCCGATTGTTTTGGTGCGTTCGTTCGAAGAAAGGGCAAGCCCTTCCATAATTGCTTTTGAGACACGTTCCGGGATTTGATTGTTGAGCAACAAAGGTTCAACCAACGTATCTTCGTCGAGGCGCGCCCCTGCATCCTGCGGTTCGCTCCCGGTTAAGACGTTATAGAGCAATGCGGCTAAACCGTACACATCAGTCCAGTCACCGTGACGGTTGAGTGAGTTATACTGTTCGGGGGCGGCGTAACCCGCATACACTTCCGAATTGATTTTCGAACCGTCGATTCGGGCGGCTGTTATAGAGAAGTCTCCCACGTACAAACCCGACATTTTTCCGTTAGCTTCGGGACGTTCAAGCATGAAGACGGTTTTCGGAGAAATCCCTCTGTGGATAATCCCTGCGGTGTTGACCCTGCCGAGTGCGGTGAAAATCCGCGGGAAGAGTTCTTTCACCTGCTGAAAGGTCATAGTCCCGCCCAGATTCTGCAGATAGGTCTGCATTTTGATTCCCGCTGTGTGTTCGAGAACGGCATAGGCGGTACTGTTTTCCGAAAATACATCAATCACCCGTTGAATCCCCGATAATGCACCGAGACTCTGCAATGAGCGGTTTAATTCGATGAATTCCGAGAGATAGGTTTTATACAGCGGCAGTTCGCCCGGATTCACGGTAATCTGCAAAGCATCCTTCACCCTGGCGCACAGAGCGTCGGGCATATACTCTTTTATGGTGACTTTGTTATCGGTCAGGGTATCGTATCCGGCGTATTCTGCCGATTCCCCGTTGTAGGTGATGAGCCTGCCTACGATATATCTGCTCGCCAGAAAAGTCTTCGGATATAAGTAAGCCGCGAGATATACACCGGTATCAATCCAACCGCAATGGGTACATTCCGCTAAAGTCTTGAGCGAGTCGCTTCTAGGCTGCATACAGCTCATACACAGATTCGTTTCTTTTTTCATGATATTATTTTACCCTATGAAAAGCCGATTGTCAACAGCTAAATTCGAGATTGTAATAATATTGTAATGATTCACGAGAGGCCCGCGGGAATTTCTTAAGATTTTTTAGATAATTTTTCGATTTCCTATTGACATTTCGTTCGTTTTGATTTAGAATTAAGATTAAATATGCTTGTATAACCTTTCAGTAGGTCTACATAGCTTATTTGATTCATCCGGTTGCAGGCTAATCGCAAAATGCGCCGGTTCACATATTGCCGATTTATACTCGCTTATAAACCGGCAGAGAAAAGAGGAAAAAGGATGTCACCAATCATTGTGACCGTGCTTTGCCTCGTTTCGTTGATTATCGGGGGCGGAGTCTCCGGGTTTGTTGCGTACAGAATGGGCGGGAATCATCGCCGTAAATTCGCAGAAGCTCATATTGAATCCGCTGAAAAGGAAGCGTTGAGAATCACGGGCGAAGCTAAAGAAAAAGCACTCGCGGAAAAAAAGACCGCTTTGGTAGAAGCGAAAGACGAAATCTTCAAACTGAGAGAAGGGGCGGAAAAAGACATCTCCCGTCTGAAAAATCAAACCGAGCAGGAACTGAAGGAACGCCGTACGGAAATATCGCGTTCCGAACGCAGACTCCAACAAAAGGAAGAGAACATTGACAAAAAGAACGACAAAATCGAAAAGCTGGAGGAGAAGTTAATCGCTAAACACAAAAAAGCCGATGATGTTTTAGCGGAAGCCGAAGCCCAAAAGCAAACCCAGATGGATATTCTGCAGAGAATTTCCGGATTCACTAACGAACAGGCGAAAGCGCATATTCTGGAGTTGCTTGAAGACAAGCTCGACCATGAAAAAGCAGTCAGAATCACAGCTTACGAACAGCGAATCAAAGATGAATGTGATGCAAAAGCGCGCAGCTACATTTCGCTTGCGATTTCTCGTTTAGCATCGGAAACGGTATCGGAGCTCACCGTTTCGGTGGTCCCGCTGCCGAACGATGAGATGAAAGGGCGAATCATAGGCAGGGAAGGCAGGAATATTCGTACGCTTGAACAGCTTACCGGGGTTGATTTGATTATCGACGATACGCCGGAAGCGATTACTCTTTCAAGTCATGACAAAGTCCGCCGTGAAATCGCACGGATTTCACTCGAACGATTGATTCAAGACGGGCGGATTCACCCGACGAGAATCGAAGAGATGGTGGATAAAGCAAGACGAGATGTTGAGGCGAAAATCAAGCAAGAGGGCGAACGTGCGGTCATGGAAACCAACGTCAACGGTCTCCACCATGAACTTGTGCGGTTACTCGGTCGGCTTTATTACAGGACTTCTTACAGCCAGAACGTGCTTGCACACTCGTTGGAGGTTTCGCACCTTGCGGGAATGTTGGCATCGGAACTCGGTATCGACGCTACGATGGCGCGCAGGGCGGGGTTACTCCACGATATAGGAAAGTCCTTGACCCACGAAATCGAAGGCAGCCACGTCAATATCGGTGTGGATGTGTTGAAGCGGTACAAGGAGAATCCCGAAATAATTCATGCGGTAGAGGCGCATCACGGTGATGTCGAACCGCGTACCGTGCTTGCGGCGATTGTTCAGGCGGCGGATGCGATTAGTGCGGCACGTCCCGGCGCGCGAAGCGAAAGCTATGAGAACTACATCAAGCGGCTTGAAAAGCTTGAGGAAATCTGCACTTCTTATCAAGGGGTGGAAAAATCGTTTGCTATTCAAGCAGGTCGCGAAATCCGCGTGATGATTAAACCGGAAGCGGTCAACGATGACGGAATGGTGGTTCTTGCACGGAAAATTGCCGAACAAATCGAGCGAGATATGGAATATCCCGGTCAGATTCGGATTCATCTCATACGCGAATCGAGAGCGGTCGATATTGCTAAGTGAGTTATACTATTGCCAAAGGGTGGGCTTTGCTCGCCCTGCGGAGAAAATTCCGCAGGAAATTTCGGAGTTCAAATGCCAAAGGGTGGGCTTTGCTCGCCCTGCGGAGAAAATTCCGCAGGAAATTTCGGAGTTCAAAGAGTATAGCAAGAGAATTTAATGAGGGAGGGCGTAACGCTCTCCCTCATTTAAAAGAAGGAAAAATAAGATGAGGTTCAAAACACTCGAAATACAGGGATTTAAGTCGTTTGCCGATAAGACTATTTTGACGTTTGATTCGAGGACGACGGCGGTGGTCGGCAGTAACGGAAACGGCAAGAGTAACATAAGTGACGCGCTTCGCTGGGTTATGGGCGAACAGGGCGCGAAAACTCTGCGTGGGGATAAGATGGAGGACGTAATTTTCTACGGAACGCAGACCCGTAAACCTATGGGTTTTGCGAAGGTTGCATTGACAATCGAGAATTCCGACCGGAGAATCGCCATAGATTCGGATGAAGTCGTTATTACACGGAAACTCTATCGTACCGGGGAGAGTGAGTACCTTATTAATGGGGAAAGGTCTCGCTTGAAGGACGTGAACACCCTTTTCATGGGGACGGGGCTGGGACGGGACGGGTATTCCATAATCGGGCAGGGGCGAATAGACGAGGTGGTTAATTCTAAAGCGGCGGGAAGACGGGAGTTGTTCGAAGAGGCGGCGGGGGTGTCGAAATTCTTGCACCAAAAAGCTACCGCCGAACGCGAACTCGCTCGGACGGAGGATAATCTGCTTCGGTTATTGGATATTGAGATGGGGTTGCAGGAACGTATTCCCATACTCGAAAGGCAGGCAGAGAAAGCGAATAAGGCATTCGCTTTGAAGGAAGAAGAACGCGCTTTAGGTGTTGCGTTGAGTGTTCGTGAGTTGGAACGGCTTTCTAAAGAATCGGAAGAGGCGGACAATGCGGTTTTGCAGAATCTCGGTGAGTGTGAGCATTTCGAGAGGGAAATCGAAACACTGGAAGAGGAGGCCGAGCGGATTGGTGATTCTAAACGAGAGACCACAGCCTTGACCGAACGAGTTCGGCGCAAAGGGGAAGATGATAAGGATTCTATTGCCGAGACCTCTCAAGAAATAGCGGTAGCGCGGAGCGAGATTCAGCATAACGAAGGGAGAGTCTCGTCTATTCGCACGCAGATTGCCGATTCTGAAAAAAGTGAGGGTGAAATCGGGGGTCAAATCGAGCGGCTTGAGGATGAAATCGTGACGGTTAAGAGAGAGATTGACGAAATTGACAAAAATGCGGCGGCTAAGACCGATTCGCTCAAGGAGTTGGAGTCACGGAACGCCGAACTCGACGAGGAACATCGTGATATTACCTCGGAAATAGGTGAGCTATATACTGCTAAACAGGCGGCACAGATTTATATTTCCCGCGCAGAGGAAAGTGTAAACGAGTTGAAGGCTCAACTTGAACAGTCCGAAAGGCTCGCCGCCGACCATGAGGGTGAGAAAGCGGAATTACAGTCCAAAATAGACGGATTGCGTAAATCCCTTGAAGAATTGTCGGTTGAAAAGGATGAAACGGTGAATAAACTTTCGGGGTACTCTCGTTTGTATGAGTCCAAGGCTACGAAGCGGGACGAATTGCGCGAACAACTCGAACAGCTTAAGCAGGAAGAACACCGTAAGAAGACACGGTTTGATGTGCTTTCGGGGATTGAACAGTCGATGGATGGATATTATTCGAGTGTGAAGTCGGTCATGCAGGCGGCGAAATCGGGCAGATTCGGCAATGGTGCGGTTTTGGGAACAGTCGCCGATGTTATAACCGTTCCCCGGGAATATGCTGTAGCAGTGGAAATTGCACTGGGTTCGGCATTACAAAATGTGATTGTCGCAAATGAATCCAACGCGAAACGTTGTATTGCGTTTTTGAAAGAGTCTAATGCGGGCAGAGCGACTTTTCTGCCGTTGACTTCGGTAAGCGGTAAAGTGCTTGAAGGGTTCGCTGATTTAGATGTGCAGGACGGATTCGTCGGGTACGGTCATGAAATCGTGGAGTATGACCCGCGTTATGTCGGGATTATCAAGTCGCTCCTCGGTAGGACTGCTTTTGCGGAGGATATAGATTCGGCAACGTTAATCGCCAAGAAGTACGGATATAAGTTCAAAATCGTTACGCTGGACGGTCAGGTGATTAATGCGGGCGGTTCGTTTACCGGGGGTTCAATCAAGAAGAGCGAGGGGATTATCAGCCGCAAGCGAGAAATCGAGGAGTTACGCAAACAGCTTCAATTGTTGGTTGATGAAATCGAACCTGCGAAGATACGTTATTCGGGATTAGCGGCAGAGACGGCTAAAATGAAATTGGAATGTGAGGGCATGAACGAGGAACTCTCGCGGTTCGCACTGGAAGAAACTCGTCTCACCTCCGAGCTTGGCGGGGGGGAGGCTCTGCTGTCTTCTTTGAGTGAGCAGTTCGCTAATTTGGAAGAGAATCTGGTTCGATGTAAAGCACGGCTCGCCGAGGAACAGAGTGTAATCGAGACTAATGCGGCTGAACACGAACGAATTGCGGCTGAATTGCAACACAAAGAGCAGGTCGCTGTGAAAACCGGTGAGCGACTCGCCGATTTAATCGAACGTCGCCGTGAGATTGTTGAGGCGGTCTCGGACGCGAATTTACAGAAACTCACACGTAATAAAGACATTGAAAGTCTTCTGCTCCAAATCGAGGGGCTTAATTCGGCACGACTTAAATCTGGGGAAAGTCGTGATGTACTGTTAAACGAAATCGACTCCCTCTGTGAAAAGAATATCCATCTTGAAGAGTTAATCAATGAAAAAAGCGAGGGGATTGAACAAATCAATGCTAAACTTGCGGCGAATAAAGAGGAAATCGCCGAGTTAGTCCGACAAATCGAGGAGTTCGAAAAGCGGGCGAGTCAAATCCATGCCGAAATCAAGGAGAAAATCGAGAACAAGCAGAAATTTTCTAATGCGCATGCCGCCGCAATCGAGCGAAAACAGGGATTGGTTGCGAAGTCGGAGGAAATCAAGGCAAACCTTTTTGATAATTACGAATTGACCCCTTCCGAAGCGGTGGAATTCTGCGAGAAGTCGGATGGGGTGAGCGAAATCAAGGATATGAGGGAGGCACGCTCAAAATTAAACGAGATTCGTCGAAAGTTAGCTGAATTAGGGAATGTAAACTATGCGGCAATCAACGAGTTCGTGGAGGTAAGCGAACGCTATAAAGAGTTGTCGGTGCAATTGAAAGATGTTCGCGGTGCGAAGTCTGAGCTTGAGAAATTGATTGAAGAATTGACCTTCGATATAAGAAGCAGATTTTTGGCGAGTTTTACCGATATATCGGCACATTTCAGCCGAATCTTCACCGAAATCTTCGGCGGGGGAACGGCACGTTTAGAATTGACTGACCCCGATGATGTAATGAGTTCCGGTATTGAAATCTATGCCGCGCCGCCGGGAAAATTAATCAAAAGCTTAATCGCGCTTTCGGGCGGGGAAAAAGCGTTAGTGGCGATTACCCTTTACTTCGCGATTTTGCTGCACCGTCCTACCCCGTTCTGTATGTTGGATGAGGTTGATGCGGCACTTGATGAGGTCAATGTGGCGAAGTATATTAACTATTTGAGCAGGTATTCCGATACGACCCAGTTGATGATGATTACTCACCGTCGGCCGACTATCGAGGGGTGCGATGTGTTGTACGGCGTGTTCATGCAGGAGAAAGGCGTTTCGCGGTTGTTGAAGCAGGAGATTCGCACGTAGATTGTGAATAAGAGTACCCCCCGATTCGTACGAATCGGGGGGTTGAATCAATCTTTCACGGTGACTAGTTCGGCGTTTTTGATTACATCGAACGCAAGGTCACGGAGGTATTCGTATTCTTTCCCTCTTTCAGCAGTGTGAGATTTACTATAGGATAAATCCACACTAACTGTCGTATCACCTAAACGCGCCTTAACACTTTTCGACGAGATACCATCGAAGAAAATTACACCATCATCGGTTAGTCGGACGCTCGAATCACTCGCCCAATTCTCCAACGTAAACTTGAAAGGGTCAGAATTATAGTGAAGTTCGCTGTAATCATGCCTATCGATTAACACTAATATAAAATCAAGATTACTATTGTTTCTAGCTTCCGGTGCTCCAATAGGAGTGAAATCAAATTCGATGGCAGCTTCATTTATCATAACCCTGCTTAATTCATGCCCCTCGATTTTAAAATTATCAATGTTATAAAACTGCGATATTTCCGACACTTTGTTACTCGATGTTTTACTTTGAATAGCACTTAAAATCTTGCTACCGGATTTACCATCTTTAAGGTTTTTTATGACATATGGGGCGGGACGCCCTATCATAATCTCCGGCTTTTCCTCCTCGGTTTTGCTTTCTTCTGTTTGAACATCACTTGTCACATTTTCATCAGTAATGACTTTATCGGTTTGTTTGGACTGTTCAAGCGGTGCTACACCACTTGAGTCAGAGCAACCCACCGCTAACAGTGTTACTATAATAATCAGTATAGCCAGTTTTT
>WRKZ01000002.1 GCA_009777835.1 Oscillospiraceae bacterium
CACCTCCGAAACTTCATCGACTTCCGGCGATTCAAACACATCCGAAACCTCTGCAACTTCCGACAGCGACACCACGGCTTCGGGAACTACCGGAACTTCGGAAAGTGCGACTTCGAGCGAGACCTCGACATCAACTTCTGCAACCTCAGAACAGCCCGGCAACGGTAAAATCGTCTACAATCTGCAAAATGACGACACCTTCGGGAAAATCGGTTCGGTCAATGCAGGCGGACACAACTTTGTGCAAATCCGTGATGGTACAGTTACCGCAAACAACGAAACGAAAACCATTTCAATTGCGGGAAGGGGCGGTTCATCCCAGGCACTCCAAATCTCTCTTGCGGGACTGGGTGCAGTCGAAGGCCACTCCTACCAATTCAGCTTTACCGGCAGAATTGAAGTGGAAAACGGCAATTCAGGAAACCAAGATGTATGGGTGAGAGCGGCGGTCGCGAATTCCGGTGACAACATCGGCACCGACTACCTCGCACGGAGACAGGACGTTGCACCGGGTACATCGTTCACACTCACAACAGGGTTAATTACTCAAAGCACGATTGCTTCACAACTTGCGGCGAATCCGCTTACCGTATACAGATTCGGCGGCGCATCGCAAAACACCTATGTAGTCACCGGAATAACAATCATGGTGTTCTGTCCGACGGGATGCCCCGGAAACAACTGCGGCGCATCAACATCGGTCGATTTTAAGAGCCTTACGGCGGCACAACTGGTCGCGGATATAGGAATCGGCTGGAACCTCGGTAACGCATTCGACTCTCACAACGCCAACAACGGTACTATCGGTTACGGGCTCACTACAAGCATTTCCACCCTCGAAACCTTGTGGCACAGTAACCGACCCACCCAAAATTTGATTCGTTCGGTTAAAAGTCAAGGGTTCAACACGATAAGAATCCCGGTGACCTGGTACAAAGTCGCCGACCCGAACAACAACTACGCAATTCGTGCGGAATGGATGGCACGGATTAAAGAAGTGGTTGACTGGGCAATTGAAGAGGATATGTATGTAATCCTCAACACCCATCATGAATATCCGCTGTACGACGGAATGCGTCAAAACGGCGACCTGAACCGTGCAAACGCAATGGTTACGTCATTCTGGACACAAATCGGTAACACTTTCAGAAATTATGACGAAAAACTGATTTTCGAAGGACTGAACGAACCGAGAGACCTGTCAATGCCTTCCGGAGTTTCCGGCGATAACAGGCTGTGGTATGGCGGTTGGTTATCCGATGACCCTGCAGGACAGCTTCCGGCGGGACACACCACGGCACAAACCCTCTCGGAAGAACAACAGCACTTCCACTACACAAGGATTAATCAGCTTAACCAAACCTTCGTCAATGCGGTAAGAGCAACCGGAGGAAACAACGACCACCGAATCCTTATGGTGACACCGTATGCGGCAAGCGGTCAGCGTTGGAATTCAAGAGGGCCGCTCGATAACTTCCGCCGACCGACCGACCCGAAAAACCCCGATGTAAACAAATTCGCGCTGTCGATTCATATGTATGAGCCGATTACCTTTGCGATGAGCTCGGGAAGCAGTTATCAAGCATGGGGAACGGGAGAATCCACCGAAGCCAGAATCATCACACTGTTTGACAGAATCCAGTCACGCGCACGCGATGCGAACATCAATATGCCGGTCATAATGGGTGAGTGGGGTTCGACCAATAACAACAACACTGCTCAAAGGGCGACCCACGCCGAACTCTATGTGAAACACGGAACTTCCCGCGGTTTCAGAATGATTGTGTGGGATAACGCCGCAAACGGTACAGGGGAAGAAAACCTCGGACTGTTCAACCGTTCAAACGGAAACGTTAACAGCGGATACGGTGCGATTATCGACGCTATGAAACGCGGCAGATGGAATTAGCCGAGAGCAAAACAAGAGCCGCAGTGCGACCGGCTCTGCCGGTCGGCAGGCGGCTTGACGAATCAAGAAGCAAAACAAGAGCCGCAGTGCGACCGGCTTGACGAGTCAAGAAGCAAAACAATAGCCGATTGTGAAAAGACGGGGGTATCATTGGCGAGAATCAATGATACCTCCAACTTTTATTACTTATTCAAAAGGGGGAGACCATGAAAAAACTGTTTTCTTTCAAAAAAATGGCGACTAAAATCGCATTTCTCGTAACAGCCTCGGTGGTGATTGTCGGAGGCGCGGCTTGTGCGTATATGCAAACGAGAATCATTACCGAAATCGATAACCATGCCCGGCTGTATCTGCAATATCAACTGAAGTCTTCTGCGGAAGTAAGCGAAGATGCGTTCAACGATGCCATGTACAAAGTCCATGCACTGAACGACTTTGCGGAGGTTGTTTTCGAACCCAATTTGTACATATCAAATCCCGAAAACTACTTTGACAATGTCGTGCGGGATGAAATGAACGACTACATCAGCAACATGGTGCGGAAAAGCAGATATATTTCAGCGGCTTACTTCGCAGTTGACCCGAATTTAGCGGGTTCCCCGTTAGTCAATGAAGTGTATTTCGAGCAGGACGGCAATGAAGTCGTTGAAGTCGAAGCGCAGACGTATGAAGAATATCAAGACAAGAATTCTCCCGATATAGAATGGTTTTACGGTCCGTTTACTTCGGGAAAACCGTACTGGACAGGGGTGTATATGTGGGAAGGTAACGGAATCCAAGGCTATTGCGTAAGCTACACCGAACCGCTTATCATCAACGGAAAGACCGTCGGGGTTGTCGGCGCGGATATCTTTATAGAGGATATTGAAGCTTCGATTGCGAACATTGAGCTGTACGAAACCGGGTTCGCTATGCTGAAAGACAACGACAACGTTTTCGTGGACTCAATCAAATCTTCGGCATTGAGTTCGGGCGATAAAGAATATCTTGAAAAAACCGCCACCGAGAACGGCGGAGAAGTGTTCTTGATTCGACTGGGCGGAAAAAAATATCTTGCGGCACAAATCGACCTGGCGAACGGATTCTCTATGTATGCAATCGTACCGCAGGGAGAAGCTATGGCGGAAGTCACCGCTTCTATGATTCGGTTTGCGATTATCTTCATTTCGGTTGTAATATTAGTGGTGATTGGTTCGTACTTTATCGGGAAGAAGTTCAGCAGACCGGTGGTCACGCTGACTGATTTCTTGAGCAAAGCGGGAAAAACCGGGGATATCGTGCTAACCCCGAATGAAGAACGGGTTCTGACGGAATTAACACTGCTTTCCGACGAAATCGGGCAGTGTGCGGGGGCATCGCGGGAATTCTTTCGTCACGTAAACAACATCGCAGTGTTGCTTGAATCGGTCTCACAAGGGGACTTGACGGTCAAGTCGGAGGTACTTTCCGAAAGGGATATACTCGGCAAGTCACTCACCCACATGATTGATAAACTGGGTGAATTGTTCGGCGAAATCGATATGTCATCCGACCATGTTACTTCAGGGGCGGCGCAAATCGCCGACGGTGCGAGTTTGTTGGCATCGGGTTCGACCCAACAGGCGGCAACACTGGAGGAACTCTCGGCTTCGATTGCCGATATTTCCAACAAGAGTATTCAAAACGCCGAACGTACCGGTGAAGCTTCATCGTTGGCGGTAAAAATCATGCAAAAAGCCGAAAAGGGCAGCACCCAAATGACCAACATGATTACCGCAGTTAACGAAATAAACGAAGCGAACCAGAGCATCTCGAAGGTAATCAAGGCTATAGACGATATTGCATTCCAAACCAACATACTCGCGCTTAACGCCGCGGTCGAGGCGGCGCGGGCAGGTGCGGCGGGAAAAGGATTCGCGGTTGTAGCGGAAGAAGTCCGTAACCTTGCGGCGAAGAGTGCGCAATCAGCGAAAGAGACCGAAATGCTGATTGCTAATTCCATGGAAAAAGCCGAACTGGGAACGCAAATCGCGAACGAAACCGCAGAAAGCCTTAAAGAAATAGTCGAAGGGATTGAGACGAGCAGTGAAATCATCGCTGAAATCGCCCGTTCATCAGACGAACAGACCGGGGCGGTCGGGCATATCAACACCGCCGTTAACGAGGTGACTTTGGTGGTTCAACAGAACTCCGCCACATCGGAGCAGAGTGCGGCTTCCTCTCAAGAGATGAGCGAGCGCTCCTTCCAACTGAAAGAACTGATTAAACAGTTTAGGTTGAAGTAAAATTAAGACTTTCAAAAAAACCGGGAAGCTTCCCGGTTTTTTCTGTTTTTAAATCATTGTAACACATTTTCGGCGTTTACATATAGTAGAGCATGAAACGTTTCACAAACTTTTAGAAGGAGGAAAAGACAATGTTCGGAAATAATAATTGCTGCTGGATTATTCTCATTCTGCTCTTCTGTTGCGGCGGATTCGGCGGAAACGGCTGTGGAAACGGTTGCGGATGCGGCTGTGGAAACGGTTGCGGAAACGGCTGCGGCTGCGGAAACGGTTGTGGAAACAACTGCTGCTAATCCCACCCTACGCTCTCTCCTACGTCTTCTTACTTAACGCAAAACCTCGGCGGAAAAATCTGCCGAGGTTTTCGTGTTGAGTTTGACGTTATCAATTATCAATTATTAATATCAATCAAATTCGCCATTCCCGCTAATTTCTTCAGAATCTCGAACACATCTGCGATTGCAGGGGACTCCCCGCCGGTGATTCGTGCGGCGTTCCACGCGGGAGTATCGGGTTTGACTACGCTTTCCATGCCGGCGAGATATTTGAGGATTTCGAGGGCATCAGCTATCCCGATTGTGTCATTTCCCAGTACATGACCGGGACTTAACTTCCCGAATCCGACAATAGTGTATCTGCCGAGTCCGGAATTTCTATATGCCGACATCGCGCTTATGGGAACGTATATTGTCAAAGAATCATCAAACATACGGTTAGTAGATGGTGGAATTGCCCCCGTAAAAATCACTGAAACCAACGACGTGCAACCATAGAACGCATAATTTCCTATTCCCTCAACGCTACTGGGGATTATGATTGAAGTCAAGGAGATACAATCATAGAACACCGACTGTCCTATCCACGTAACACTGTCGGGGATTATAATCGAAGTCAATGACCTGCAACCTGCAAACACCAAACTTTCTATACTCGTAACACTGTTCGGAATCGTAATTGAAATCAAAGACGTGCAATCATAGAACACCGAATATCCTATCCACGTAACACTGTCGGGGATTGTGATTGAAGTTAAGGACGTACAGCCCTCGAATGCCGAATCTCCTATCCTCGTAACGCTGTTACCTATTGTGATTGAAGTCAAAGACGTGCAACCCCGGAACGCATTTTCTCCTATACTCGTAACGCTGTCGGGGATTGTAATCGAAGTCAAAGACGTGCAACCTCGGAACGCATTTTCTCCTATACTCGTAACGCTGTCGGGGATTGTAATCGAAGTCAAAGAGGTACAACCATAGAACGCATAACTCCCTATACTCGTAACGCTGTTACCTATTGTGATTGAAGTCAATGACGTGCAATCCCGGAATGCATAATTTCCTATCATCGTAACGCTATCGGGAATTGTAATCGAAGTCAAAGAGGTACAACCATAGAACGCATCTTCTCCTATCCTCTCAACGCTGTTGCCTATTGTGATTGAAGTCAACGACCTGCAACCCCTAAACGCATCTTCTCCTATCCTCTCAACGCTGTTGCCTATTGTGATTGAAGTCAATGACGTGCAACCCCTGAACGCATAACTCCCTATAATCGTAACACTGTCGGGGATTATGATTGAATTCAAAGAGGTACAACCATAGAACGCATAACTCCCTATACTCGTAACGCTGTTACCTATTGTGATTGAAGTCAAAGACGTGCAATCCCGGAATGCATAATTTCCTATTCTCTCAACGCTATCGGGAATTGTAATTGAAGTCAATGACGTGCAACCCCAGAACGCATCTTCTCCTATCATCGTAACACTGTCGGGGATTTCTACTGTAAGTACATCGGTGGGATTTATGCCACCTCGGCTACTCCAACCCCTAGTTCCGTCATTAGTAGTGACAGTGAGCGTTCCGGTTGAACGGTCGAAACTCCAACCGTTGCCGGAGACTACGTTTGCCTCGACAATCACCGCCGGAATCGCCGAAATTACCATTACCACTGCAAGAATCGTTGAAATAATTCGTTTTTTCATGTTCATCTCCCCCTGTTGACAATATTGATTAATTTCCTTTTTTTGATTCTATCATATTTTGGAAAAAAAGTCAATCCCGCAAAAGGAAAAAATCCGCTTGACAAAATGTGAGCGAATATGATATAATATTCTTTAGTAAGGGTACACCTACACGGTGGCGGTCGAATCTTCCCTCTGTAAAGGGGGTGAGTTGCATGACTACATTAGAGATTTTTACTTTAATAATAGTTATCTGCTATGTCATTGAATTAATGCAGAACAACAATAACCAAAAGAAATAACCGCCCTGCCTAAGAAGCTGCGGTTATTTCAACGCAATCTTTGAGGGCGACCGTCATACGGTGTGCCCTTACCTATTTCCTATTATAACACGCTTCCGCGCTCTTGTCAATACCTTTTTCGAATTTCTTCAACAAAACCTCACCCCCGACAAGGGGGTGAACTTGTTCACCGAACACGTTCCTCCCGAAACGCCTTGAAAGCTTCAATCTCATCAGTAGTCGGCTCGTCCTCCTCTATATCGTCCCACGTTTTGATTTTCAACGAAAACGTATCCTTTGCATAAAGAAGAATTTGCATTGCTTCGTTCTCCCCTACAAAATCCAGTATACTCAATAATTGCTGTTTTGCTGTCATGATTCTCCTCCCCCTCTTTATATCACCCCCATTACTCATCAACCCCCTCAAACCTCACCCCCCACACCAAAGTGCAGGGGGTGAATGTTTACTTAGTTACGAAATGTGGATTAATCGCCGCCGTCACCTTGAGGGAGAGGGGGATAAGTTCCGAAAATGCGGTTTCTTCCGCGGTCACCTTGAACAGCATCCCAAGCGTCACCGTCCCACGTAGCCAAATCATGTCCTGTACCGAAGTCCCATGCTACAGCGATAATCGCGCCGCGGTCATCAGTGTAGATGACACCTTCGCCCGCACTCAAACTCGGAGTTTCGCTGTTGAAAGCTTCCACGTATTCCTCGGTAGCGTCACTGATTTCAGCAGCAGCCCCTGTTGCTTTAGTGATTGTAGCTGTATTTCCGGTAGGAACACCACCGCTATAAGCCGAAGCCCACGTGTCCCTATTGTTGCTGTCAAACGTGGACATGATTGACGACAACGAGTTATGGATGGTTTTCGCTTCCGAGTCTGCCGATGAAATACGAGAGTTGGTTACGTAGTTCATCAGAATCGGGATGAGGATTGCCGCTAACACGGCGATGATTGCGATTACCACAATCAGTTCGATAAGGGTGAAACCCTTCTTGGCCTTCATGGCCTGTAATTTTCTGATAGTCATGAAAATTACCTCCTTCTTTAGTAATACTAAAATTTTTTATGTTTAACCTCGCAAGGTTAAATCCGTGATTAGGGTGTCAAGCAACCTGCCGTCGGGCAAAGCCCGCCGCGCCGTTGCTCTTCTTTCAGCAAATCCGTGATTGGGTTTTCTGCCATGCCAGAAACTGCTCATCTACATATGCCACATCAACCGGGTCCATAATCGACCGTTGTCGAAGAAGAGCTTCTTCCAGACCGACAACTTTAATATCCATATTCTGATGTTTAAGCATTAGTAAATCATGGTACGATGACTTCAAATCAAACTCCTTGTTTATTCCTCTTCAGAAGCAAACGGGGTAAGAATTTTCTTGCGTTCTTCATCAGGTGTTGTTCCGTTAGCTGTTGCCAACGTAGTGTAAATGACTTTTCCTATCGCAGCATAATTTTTTTCTTCAAACAGGATTGCCAATTTTGTGTAATCTGAAACGATTTCTACTCTATTCGCCATTATCGAATTCCTTTCTGTACCTCTAAGCCCCGCTCAATCGTCTTCTAATTCAACCACCAGTTTTTCGACATAAGCGACTTCTTCCTGTGACATGACTGCTTTTGTCTCTTGTATAGCTTTATTCAAACCTTTGACTGTTATTCCCGCATTTTCCTGTTTGATTCTCAACAATCTGAAAAGCGAAGAGTTGGTTGAAAGTTTTATTCCGGCACTGTCAGCCATTATCGAATTCATTTCTGTACCTCATGCTACTATTATATTATGCAGAATCTGTTTTGTCAAGTAGTTTTTTTCAAATTTCCACAAGTTTGTAGAAATTCCACAAATAGGAACAGCGTTTTTTGTGCAACTTGCACAAAAAACTCGAGGGAAGAGCCTATCTTTATTCATTTTCATCATCAGATTCGTCCGATTCGTTGTCTTCCGCTTCATCGACTTCTTCTGTTTCTTCGACTTCCTCGACCGCTTCGCCCGCTTCTTCTGCGGCGGCAGCTAAGATTTCGGCTTCGTCGGCTTGTTCGACTTCTTCGAGTTCGGCGGAATCGTCATGTTCGGTTCGGGTGAAAGTCACGACCCTGCCTTCGGGGGAGAGTTTCATCACACGAACGCCGTAACCGTATCGGCTCATCGGGCGCAGGTCGTTGGCGCGGATTCTGATAATGACCCCGTCATCGTTGATTAGAATCACGTCGTCATCGGTATACAGTGTTCTCACACCACAGACTTTGCCTTTCTCGGGGTTCATTTTATAGTTCATTACCCCATACCCCCCGCGATTTCTCTTGGGATAACTCGAAATCACGGTTCGTCTGCCCATTCCTTTTTCGGTGACGGTCATAATGGTGGATTCATCGTCGTAGACCTTAGTTGCACCTACGACGTAGTCGGCTTCATCGTAATCGCCGCGGAATTTGATTGCTTTTACTCCGCGGGTGACTCTTCCGGACGGTCGTATAATAGACTCATCAAAATGAATCGCCCTGCCGTTTCGTGTAGCGATAATGACCGAGCTGTCGCCTTCGGTCAGGTGAGCGGCGGCGATTTCATCGCCTTCCACCAGTGTAATCGCACGGAGTGCTTTTTTCCGTACGTTTTTGTACATAGAAAGCGGGGTACGTTTAATCAGTCCGTTTTTGGTAACACAAACAAAGAACTTGTTTTCGGCGAAGTCGGACGTTTTAAGCATGGCGGCAATCCGCTCATCGGGTTGGAGTTGCAGGAGATTGACTATATTCGTCCCCCTCGACTGTTTTGAACCCTCCGGGATTTCGTAGCCTTTAAGCCGATACATATTTCCGAGGTTTGTCACCAACAGAATCATGTCATGCGTGGACGCGATGAACATATTCTCGACAAAATCTTCATCCCGCTGTTTCATACCGGAGACCCCTCTGCCGCCTCGCCTTTGCAGGTTATAGACTTCCACGGCTTGCCGCTTGATATACCCGATGTTGGTATAAGTCAAAACGATTTCTTCCACGGGAATCAAATCTTCGATATCGACTTCGCCGCTCACCGCTTCGATTGAGGTTCGGCGTTCGTCATTGTATTTTGAACGAATCACGTCCAACTCATTCGAAATGACCTTGAGGATATTCTTACGGTCACTGAGAAGGGTTTGATAATCGGTGATTTTAACGTTCAATGCTGTCAATTCTTCTTCTATATCGATTCGACCGAGTTTTGTCAACTGAATAATACGCATGTTCGCAATAGCTTCCGACTGGATTTCGGTAATCCCGAATCGTTCAATCAAGCGGGATTTCGCTTGAGCGGGGTCATCGGACGAGCGGATTATGGCAATAACTTCATCAATATGATTAATTACCAGCATAAACCCTTCAAGAATGTGTGCACGCGCCTGCGCTTTCTTCAACTCGAACTGTGTGCGGCGGGTGACTACCTGTTCTTGAAACTCGATGTATTTTTCCAACATCTGTTTCAAATTAAGGATTTTCGGTTCGCCGTCAACCAGGGCGAGCATAGTCACCCCTACAGTCACCTGCAATTGGGTGAAACTGTACAGCTTACTCAAAATCACGTTTGCGTTAGCGTCCCGCTTTAACTCGACAACTATTTTCATACCGCGGCGGTCGGATTCATCCCGCAACACCGCAATTCCTTCGAGACGTTTATCCTTCATCAAATTGCCCATGTTTTCGAGCATATTTGAAAGATTCACCATATATGGGATTTCGGTTATCACGATTCGCGTATGGTTCTTTTCTTCGACAATTTCGGCTTTCCCCCGCAGAATAATTTTGCCTTTACCGGTGTAGTAAGCCGAGCGTATTCCCGAATAGCCCATGATAATCCCCCCGGTCGGGAAGTCCGGGCCTTTCACCACCGTCATCAGCATATCCACCGGGATTTCCTCATCCGACAACAGCATCAACTGAAGTGCGTCAATCATCTCGCCAAGATTATGCGGCGGAATGTTCGTCGCCATACCCACCGCGATTCCCGTTGAACCGTTCACCAACAAATTCGGGAAACGAGACGGTAATACCGACGGCTCGGTGCTCCGGTCATCATAGTTAGGCACGAAATCAACCGTGTCTTTGTTTATATCCGAGAGCATTTCGGAAGAAATCCGCGCCAACCGCGACTCGGTATAACGCATATGCGCGGGCGAATCCCCGCCGATTGAACCGAAGTTTCCGTGACCCTCGATTAAAGGATACCGCAACGAAAAATCCTGCGCCATACGAACAAGTGCATCATAAACGCTCTGGTCTCCGTGCGGGTGGTAAGATTTCAGCACTGCACCCACCGTAGCCGCGCATTTACTGAACGGCTTGTCGTGGGTCAACCCCTCTTCCAACTGGGCATAGAGAATCCGGCGATGAACAGGCTTCAACCCATCGCGAACGTCCGGCAATGCACGAGAAACTATAACCGACATCGAGTATTCGAGGAATGAGCGTTTCATCTCATGCTCAATATCGACCTCCAGAAGGTTCTCATTCTCATGTAGTTTTGCTCTTTCAAGTTCCATATTTTTATGACCATGCCACCCCCTGCACAAATCCCGACAGAGATTGCAACAGGACGGTCAGCCCTTTCTTCGGATAGAAATCCATAATCTAATTCAGTATATCATAAATCAAAGGAAATGTAAACCATTATAATATAGAAAAATCAGATTTTAAAAATATTATTACTCCGCTTGTCAAGAGCGACTCGGGGACAGCCACTCCACCCCGAATTCGGTAACAATCGCCGTAATCAACGAAGCGGGGGTTACATCGAAAGAGGGGTTGAAGCATTTCACGCCGACCGGGGCAACACGTTCCGCGAAATACAAATCGGTAATTTCACCGGAATCACGTTCTTCTATAACGAAATCTGCGCCGCTCTTCGCCGATGAATCAATCGTAGAAGACGGGCAGAACACATAAAAAGGAATTCCGTAGTGTTTTGCCAAAATCGCCAGTGTGCAAGTACCGACCTTATTTGCAACGTCACGATTTGCGGCAACCCTGTCGCAACCGACGAAAACGGCATTGATTTTTCCTTGAGACATGACAACATTCGCCATGTTATCGCAAATCAGCGTGACATCAACGCCTACATTCATAAGCTCTAACGCAGTGATTCTCGCCCCTTGAAGCAGGGGGCGGGTTTCGTCTGCATAAACCTTGAATTTGAACCCTCGTTCCGACCCTAAAATCAGCGGGCCGAGTCCTGTCCCGTACCGACTCGTCGCGAGCGGCCCGGCATTACAATGGGTGAGAATCCCGTCACCGTCTTTGATTAAATCCAACCCATACTCGGAGATTCTTTTGCACATCTGCACATCTTCGTCATGAATCGCATGACATTCGGCACGCAAATCGCTTGACTTCAACATACGCTCAACCGCCCATGCAAGATTCACGGCGGTCGGTCGCGCAGACTTAACGCAGTCGGCGGCGGCACGCAATTCCGAGACGTTTTTCGTGGTTTTTGAAAGTACATACACAGCATATGCCGCAAAAATCCCGATTGCAGGCGCACCGCGAACCTTCAAGAGTTTGATTGCATCATACATCTCCTCGGCAGTACGAAGCTCGAGGTATTCGATTTTCCCCGGGAGTTTCCGTTGGTCAAGAATTATAATCGAATCTTCATTCGCGGAAAGCCGAATGTTAGTCAAATTCAAATCACCTCCAAATGTTCCAACAGGATTTTAATTCCGATTAACACGAGAATCACACCCCCGGCGATTTCAGCCTTTGACTTCAACTTTGCACCGAACGCGCGACCGATTTTCACCCCGAAAAACGACATGGCAAGCGTGATTATGCCAATCAGCAGTACCGCCGGGACAATACTGACCTTCAAGAACGCAAACGAGACCCCCACCGCCATAGCATCAATACTGGTGGCTATAGCGAGAGGGAGCATTTTTGCGAACGTCAAGCGCGATTTATCCGAAACGTCCGAGACTTCCTGTTGTTCCTGTTTTTGAAAAGCCCCCGCAATCATTCTGCCGCCGAGGATACAAAGCACACCGAAGGCAATCCAGTGGTCGTAACTGATTATATCATCGGCGAAAAGCGTGGCGGCAAAATACCCGATTAACGGCATTCCCGCCTGGAACAGCCCGAAATACGCCCCGACAATCAAGCATTTTTTAGGGGTGACGGATGTCAATGTCAACCCGATACAGATTGCCACGGCGAACGCGTCCATTGACAGCCCGAACGCAGTCAGGGAGAGTTCAACATAATTCATTCTTCATATTTGCAACGGCAGATTTAATCAACACCTTGAACATCGGCGCAGACTTGTCCGCCGCTTCCATCACTTCATCATGGGTCAGCGGATTATCCGACAATCCGCAAGCGAGATTCGCTATACAAGAAATGCCGCAAATCCTCATTCCCGCGTGATTCGCCACCATAGCCTCACACGCGGTACTCATACCGACTGCATCCGCGCCCAACGTACGGAACATTCTCACTTCAGCCGGTGACTCAAAATTAGGCCCGGTTGCCTGGAGGTAGATTCCCTCTTTCAAATCAACACCGTTGGATTTGGCGGCAGCCTGTATAATCGTATTGAGTTTACGGTCGTAAATCGCACTCATATCAGGAAAACGCACCCCGAACTCCTCCATGTTCGACCCAATCAGCGGACTCGTCACAAAAGTACTGATGTGGTCGGTAATCAACATGAACTCACCCGCACCGAAGCTGATTCCTCCTGCCGCATTCGTAAGAAACAGGATTTGCGCCCCCAATTTGCGCATAAGCCGAATCGGCAAGACAGTGTCCTGCATGGAATATCCCTCATAAAAATGAACCCTACCCTGCATAATCACCACCGGAACTTGGTCGATTTTCCCGAAGACGAATCGCCCTTTATGCCCCTGCACGGTGGATTGCGGGAACCCTTCAATCTCCGAATAATCGATTACGGCAACCGTTTCGATTTCGTCGGCAAGCGCACCCAACCCCGAACCGAGTACAAGCGCGACCTTCGGTACAAACCCGTTGAGTTTACCTTTTACGCTTTCGTAACAATTATTTAACTTGACTGTAGCTTCCATGATTCTGTTCTCCTTGTTTATAGTTATTTTTTCTTGATTTGTTTTCATCCCAGTCGTAATTGCGTATTTCCGATGACCCCTGCCACAGGAACGGTTTTCGTCCTGTACTTGTCCGCCTCCGATTCATCCGGCAGAATTCCTTCGCGGTACAATTCCGCCGATTGAAGCGTGGTTTTCGTCAGTCGCATTACCTGAACCCCCTGCGTATCTCTGCTTGCTTTCGGCAGAATTAACGCCGACGAGAAAATCATGACCTTTCCCGCCGCCGATTTCAGCATGAACTCAGGCGGTTCGCCTTCTAAAAGCGAATCTGCGTTCGGGATTTTATACATCGCCACCAATGGTGAATCCACGTTGAGCGAATTTGCGAGTTTTCTGCGCTTAGTTTTCGTCACGAACGACGACAGCAACACCTTCGCGGCTTTTCCGTTTTGGAAAAAGCTGATAATGGTCTCACTATAATCGCTTGTCAGAATCATCGACAGCAACTTTTCATCTTCGGCGAATTCCAATTTAGACGGAATGTAATCCCCCATAACGCTGGTCTTCGTATCCTCAAAATCGGAAACCCGCGCTTTATAAGCGAATCCGTGGGTAGTAAAAAACAACAACTCATCACGGTTGTTCGCCGAATCAATATGAACCGAAACCGCGTCCCCTTCTTTGAGCTTGTGTTCGCCCGACATTCTCAGCGATTGCGGCGTGATTTTCTTAAAATACCCCTCTTTAGTCAAGAAGATGTTTACCGCATAATCGGGTACTTCTTCCTGTTCATCAGTGAATTGCGAATCCGAACCCTCAACGTAAATCAGCTCGGTCTTGCGCGGTTTTCCGTATTTATCGGCGATTTCCCGCAAATCCGCTATGATGAGGGATTTAATCTTACGTTCACTGCCGAGGATTTCCTCACCCTCGGCAATTGCCTTCTTGAGCGACTCAATTTCCTCGGTGCGTTTCACGATATACTCCCGATTTATGTGCCGCAACTTGATTTCGGCAACGTAATCGGCTTGGATTTCATCTATACCGAATCCCACCATCAAATTCGGGACGACTTCGTTTTCTTCATCGGTCTCGCGAATAATCTTAATGGCTTTATCAATGTCAAGGAGGATTTTCGCAAGCCCTTGAAGCAGGTGAAGTTTGTCTTTCTTTTTCCCGATATCGAAATAAATCCGCCGCTTAACACACTCGGTTCTGAACGCCGCCCATTCCCGCAGAATCTCGAACACTCCCATCACTCGCGGATTCCCCGCAATCAGCAAATTAAAGTTGCAGGAGAAAGAATCCTGCAAAGGGGTGAGCCTGTACAGTTTCTGCATGAGCGCGTCGGGGTCGGTTCCGCGTTTTAGGTCGATGGTGAGTTTCAGTCCCGAAAGGTCGGTTTCATCACGGGTGTCGCTGACTTCCTTGATTTTTCCCGCTTTAACCTGTTCGACGATTTTGTCGATAATCGCCTCGACCGTGGTGGTAGGAGGAATCTCGGTAACTTCGATTACGTTTTCGCTTTTGTCGTAGCTGTATTTCGCGCGGACTTTGAAAGAACCCCGCCCGCTCTCGTATATGTTCTTGATTTCATCTTCGTTATACACAATCGAACCGCCGCCGGGGAAGTCCGGTGCTTTCAGGTATGCAATGACTTCATCCGAAGTCAAATCGGGATTTTTCATGAGAAGTTCGGTGGTTTTGCAGACCTCCGCCAGATTAAACGGGCAGATGTTACTCGCCATGGAAACGGCGATTCCTATATTTGAATTTACCAGAACCGACGGAAACTTCGCGGGGAGTAACACCGGTTCGGTGGTGGAATTGTCATAGTTAGGCACGAAATCTACAGTGTCCTGCGTGATTTCGGAAAACAGTTCGGTACAGATTGATTCCAGCTTCGCTTCGGTATAACGCGATGCGGCATAAGCCATATCCCGCGAATACGCTTTTGAAAAGTTTCCTTTAGAATCGACATACGGATGTAAAAGCGACTCATTCCCCCGAGCGAGACGTACCATGGTCTCGTAAATTGCCGAATCTCCGTGAGGGTTCAGCCGCATAGTCTGCCCGACTATATTCGCCGACTTAGTCCGTGCGCCTGTCAAAAGCCCCATTTTATACATTGTGTAGAGCAGTTTACGGTGGGACGGCTTAAACCCGTCGATTTCGGGTAAAGCACGGGAAACAATCACGCTCATGGCGTACGGCATGTAGTTTTCTTCAAGGGTCTCGACTATATTCTTCTCGTTAACCTCGCCCGCACCTTCTATATAAGCGTTGGGCGTTTTCTTCTTGATTTCTTTTTTCTTCATTTAGTTTCCTTCGATTTTCTCTTGACAAATGAACGTGAAAACACAATGAACAGTCAACAGTCAAATCACTGTCAACTGTCCATTGTCAACTGTCAATTATTTCGTCAGTCTGATGCGTACGGAATCAACGCGAGATGTCTCGCTCTCTTGACTGCGGTGGTAAGTTCACGTTGGTGGAACGCACAGCACCCGGTGATTCTGCGAGGAAGAATCTTGTACCGTTCGGTCAAGCATTTCCCGCTCTTGAGTCTCTGTACGTCTTTGTAATCGATGAAAGCTGCTTTTTCCACACAGAAAGCGCAAACTTTTCTTTTAGGGCGTCTGTTCGGGCGACCCCCTCTGTCGTTATTATATTCCCTTCTTTCAGGCATTGTTAGAATTCTCCTTATCGGTATTAGTTTTTTTAGGATTGTCTTGCTCTTGTTTTACTCTAGAACGGATAATCGTCATCGTTTCCGCTGTTCGCGGAGAAGTCCGAGTTCAAACTGTCGGAAAGCATAGTCGTCGGTGCGGAATTAGCCGTTTCAGCCGGGTGAGGTTGTGCCTGCGGCTGATTCTGATAACCGCCACCGTAATTTCCGCCGCCGAAGCCGCCTCCTCCTCCGCCGAAATTGTTTCCGCCGAAATTATTTCCGCCGCCATTGAAGCCCCCGCCACCGCCGGAATTATATCCCTGCTGTTGTTGAGGCGGTCTTTCGCCGGTGAAGTAGACCGAGTCTGCAACGATTTCGACTACGTTTTGGGTAATATTGTTTTTGTCAACGTACTGTCTGGTCTGGAGTTCGCCGTCAATCATGACCATTCTGCCTTTTGAGAAATATTTAGAAACAAACTCCGCTTGTCCGCGCCAGGTGACTACGTTGAAGAAGTCGGCTTTACGCTCTTCCCCTTTGACTTGGTATTTACGGTCTACAGCGATTCTGAACGAAAGCACCGGAACGCCGTTCGGTGTATTTTTCAGCTCTAAATCGTTGCAGATTCTCCCCATTAATATAATTTTGTTATACATGGTTTACTCTCCCGCACCGCTTTCGCCACTCGAATCATCTTCTTTGTCTTCTTCAGGCGGTGAAGTATCTGGAGCTTCTTCGGGTTCTTTTTCCGTTTCTTCCGGATTTTCTTCTTTAGATTCTTCTTTTGCGGGTGCTTCTTGGCGAAGCACGGTCAAGAACCGCAAAACGCCTTCGGTGATGTTGAGGATACGTTCAAGTTCCATCGGGAAATCCGGTTTTGAATCGAACCCGTAGAGGACGTAATATCCCTCATTCTCGTAGTTGATTGGGTAGGCGAGTCTCCTCTTACCCCATTCATTCACGCTGACCGACGTAGCGTTGCTTTCGATGAGGGTGCTGAATTTGGATTTCAACCCCTCGATGTGTTCCTCACCGTTTTTGAGTGAGTAAACCACCATGGTTTCGTACTTTTCCTGTAGTTTTGGCATTTCTTTGAAATTTCCTCCTTATAGACTTATGTCCCGCCGATTGCAAAACGTGACAACAATCCCGGGGATTCCACTCCCGGAATAGATTGCTTGGCGTTTTGATAAAAGATTTTCGACGAGCAAGCAGGTAAACGCTTCACAGCGTTCAAGACAGTATATCACGGAAAATTTAGTTTGTCAAGCGTTGACAAAATAAAATTTTGGTGATATACTACTATTTATGTTAGAAAAAGAAAATTTTTTGTTTTTGTACAAATAAGGGGGAGGATTAGTTTGGAAATCAAAGGATTCACCTATGGATATGCCGCAAAAAGGGGCGACTGGCGAAGCCCCGCAGGAATCAAGTCGCAGGATTTGCTGTACGAACTCGGCAATAACTGGGTTTGCCTCGCTGTCTTGAATTATCAAGACAGCTTTCATTCCACCCAAATCAAGTTTGATTTCACCAGGACTCCCACCGACAGGGACGTGACTTTTGCGGTCGAAAAAGCACACTCCAAGGGAGTAAAGGTCTGTCTGAAACCTATGGTAAATTCCGACGACTATATGTGGCGGGCATACATAGACTTTCCCGACGCTAACATGGGGGAGAAAGACGTGTACTGGTCGGAGTGGTTTAAGAGTTACACGGCGTTCATGCTCTATTATGCCGAATTAGCCGAAGAACTGAAATGCGAAATGCTCTGCATCGGGTGCGAAATGCTCGGCACCGAACGGAAAGAGTCTTACTGGCGGGATTTAATCGCGCAACTGCGGAAGGTCTATTCGGGAAAACTGGTGTATAACACCAATCACGGCAAAGAAGACAGGTTCGAATGGATGGGTGAGTTGGACTATATCGGAACATCGGCGTATTATCCGGTAGGACAGAAATCGTCTTCTAAGTCCGACATGACAGCCGAATGGGAGAACGTCCGTACACGATTGAACAAAATCGCCGATAAAACCGACAAGAAATACATCTTCATGGAAATCGGTTGTCGCTCGGCGAAGGGCTGTTCGGCGATGCCGTGGGATTTTTCACACAAGGAATTCCCGTGGAACGAAGAAGAACAGGCGAATTTCTATGAGTCCTGCCTGGACGTGTTCGGCAAAGAAGAACGGTTCGCGGGGATTTTCTGGTGGGACTGGTCTACCTTCATCTACGATACCCGCAAAGAAGCCGAGACTAACATCGGATTCAACATTCACCTGAAAAAAGCGGAAGAGGTTCTTAAAAAATATTATGCTGAATGAGAAAAAATCAAGCAGTGACATTCCCGATGAAAAAGAAAACGACGAAAATAAACCGTTCTTCCTGTGGGATTATTTGAAAGAACAGTCGGAACTATCTCGGCCGTTGGTTCTTTACGGAACAGGAGACGGTGCCGACAAAATTCTGCAGGTTATGAAACAATACGGGCTTGAACCCGATTGTTTCACGAAGAGCGGTGATTTAGGCGGATTTAAACCGAATGAGGTTTTCGCGGGTTATGACGTATTACCGTTGGATTCGATTGTTAACAAACGGCTCAAAAATGCCGATTTCATCGTGTTGGTCTGTTTCGGTACCGATAAGAGCGATGTGCTGGAAAGACTGTATTCCCTGGCAAAAGAGTATGAGGTTTATGTCCCGGACGTTCCGGTGGTCGGCGAAGGCGTTTACACACCGGAATACGTCGAGGAAAACCGCGACAAACTCGAAAAGGCACGAAAACTCCTCGCCGATGAAAAGTCGAAGGAGGTCTTTGACGGGTGGCTCGAATACCGATTAAGCGGGAAACCGGATATTCTTGAGGGGATTTCAAGCGACAAATCGGAAATCTATTCATTGCTTAAACTCAATAACAAGGAATTTTTCGTGGATGCGGGTGCGTTTAAGGGCGATACGGTAAGTGAGTTTCTGGCGGAAGTCGGCGGGAATTTCGAGAAAATTACCGCGTTTGAGCCGGATGTAAAGAATTACACGTTCATGCGGCGGAAATTCTACGCTTTACCCGGCGAAAAATTCTGTGCCGTTAATGCGGCGGCATGGGACGAAGACGGAACGCTCGACTTTGCGGCTAAAACCGGGCGAGCGGGGAGTGCTTTTTCCAAAGAGAGGGTCAAGCAGGTCAAAAGCGCGAAAATCGATACGTTGTGCGGCGAAGACAAACCCACCTTCATAAAATTGGACGTTGAGGGTGCGGAGTCACGGGTTCTTCAGGGGGCGAAATCAATTATAACCAAACAACGCCCGAAAATGGTGGTTTCCCTGTATCACAGGGTTGAGGATATGTATGAGTTACCGTTACTGATTCATTCGTATAATCAGCGGTACAAATTCTATTTAAGGAAGACCCGATGTCTCCCGGGGTGGGAATTTCGGTTGATTGTAATTTAATGTAAGAAAGGCATAGTTATAAGTTTGAATAAGAGCTCACGGGGTCGGCGGCTTCGCCGTCGAGCAGGTGAGCTTGACAGGTTTGAATTCATGCCACTTTGTGGCAGAAAGGCATGGTCATAATAAATGAGAAAGATTATTTTCATTGCTTTAGCGGTGATTGTAGTAGCGGTTGCGGCGATTTTCTGCGTGAGGGAGTTTACCGTACCGCGAATCAACTTTGTAGCCGATGAAGTCGGAATCGTCGCCAGTGCGAACACTTTGCGGGTTTCGCGGTTGTACGCCGCCGAGGTCGATTTCGATGCGTATGAACAGGCATTAGACGAAATCATAGACATAACCGAATACACCGATGAAGAGCGGTTCGCGGCGGCATTGGCATCCGGCAGACCGGAGTTTTATCCGGTTTTCGGTATGCATGTCCTGAATGATTCCGATAATGAGCTGCGGGTAATGTGTTTCGTCCTGGAGGAAATGGCGACCGGACAGAAAGGCAAACGCTTCAAAATAGGCGAAATCAGCCTTGAAACCATGATTACCGGCGGCGATTTCACCATTGACCGCCTGGAAATCGTTCCGTTTGTCGATACGAAAGCACCCTTCGAAATTACTAAAATCAATTCGGCACACCAAGCCGCACTTGATATAAGTAATGCGGGAACAGCATCCCTTGTTTTAGGCGGGGACTGGCTTGAACGTCTTCGAAACGGCGAGGAATGTTCGTTTACGTTGCGATTCATCTACAACATCAAATCGGACACGTTTCTGCCGCGAATCGTACTTGACGAACAGCTCCTTCAAGTAAACGGAGTGATTTCGTACAACAATGTCGGAAAACTTGAAGTTGATTTTGCGATTGAACCGTATTCAAGTCTGGAGGAAGCGGAAAATGCAGAATAAATCACAGTTGCGGCAACAGTATGAACAAATCAAAGCCGAGGGCTTAAACCTCGATATGTCCCGCGGGAAACCCGGTGCGGACGTGTTGGACTTTTCCAATGCTATGTTGACGATTCCGGGTTCGGATTATATGTCAGATTCGTTCGATTGCCGAAACTATATCCCGCTTGACGGAATCCCCGAAGTGAAGAAACTGCTGTCACCCATACTCGGGGTCACACCCGAAAGGCTGATTATCGGCGGGAATTCGAGTTTGCAGATGATGTACGATACTATCGTGCGGGAAATGCTCTGCGGGGTGTGGAAAGAGGACAGGGGCGAAAAAATCAAGTTTATCTGCCTTGTTCCGGGGTATGACCGCCATTTCGCGATATGTGAGCGACTTTCAATCGGGATGGAGATGGTTGCTTTAGGCAAAGACGGCCCCGATATGGATTTAATCGAAAGATTAGTCGCAGATGATGATTCAATCAAGGGAATCTGGTGTGTACCGATGTATTCGAATCCTACCGGAATTACCTACTCCGATGAAGTTGTACGAAGATTCGCCCGGATGAAAACAAAATCTGCGAACTTTCGTATTCTCTGGGACAACGCCTATGCAATTCATCATTTAAACGATACACCGGATTCGCTGCTGAACATTCTTGATGAGTGTGAGTCTGCGGGGAATCCCGACCGTGTCTATATGTTTGCTTCGACTTCAAAGGTGACTTTCCCGGGCGGCGGTGTGGCTATGATGGCTACAAGCGACAAAAACGCCGATTTCGTGAGGGCCCACATGGGAGTCCAGACAATCGGCGGCGATAAGTTGAATCAACTCCGTCATGTTCGATTCTTCGGTGATTTTAACCGAATAGTCGAGCATATGAAGAGGTTGAGCGGGGTTCTCAAACCGAAATTCGATACCGTTACAGAAATACTCGAACGTGAACTCGGCAGCGATTTCGGTGTTTGGCATAAACCCAACGGCGGCTACTTCATCTCATTCGACGGGAATCCCGGAACCGCCAAAGAAACGGTTCGGCTCTGTCGTGAAGCGGGGGTAATCCTCACGAATGCAGGGGCAACTTTTCCGTACAACAACGACCCCGACGACAAGAACATTCGCATTGCACCGAGCTTCCCCCCTGTAGAAGAACTTAAGCGGGCGATGGAAGTATTCTGTGTCAGCGTTAAATTGGCGAATGAAATAGTCAGGCAATGAATTCAAATCAACGAATCAACTCGCTTAATTTGAGGGAGTTTTCTTCTCTGAACGCAGTAAACGTACTATTTTCGATTTCGGTGCGGATTTTTTCCATCAATGCGTTGTAGAAATAAAGGTTGTGGATTGACGACAGTCGCCCTGCGAGATATTCCTGCGCTTTGAACAAGTGACGGATATACCCGCGTGAATGTTGCGCGCAGACAGGACAACCACACACTTCGTCGAGTGGCTTATCATCGCGTTCATACCGCTTATTCTTGATGTGCAGTATTCCCTCACTCGTGAAAATCGTTCCGTGGCGGGCGTTGCGGGTCGGCATGACACAGTCGAACATATCAATCCCCCTGAACACCGCCTCAATTATATCGGAAGGAGTCCCGACACCCATGAGGTAGCGGGGCTTTTCGGTTGGCATATACGGTTCAACAGCTTCGATTACACGGAACATATCGTCCTTTGCTTCGCCGACCGCTAACCCGCCGATTGCGTAACCGGGCAGATTCAACTCGGCGATTTCCTGCATATGTTTCACACGGATATCGTTGTAAACGCCGCCCTGATTTATTCCGAACAATAACGCAGCCGATTCAAGCCGTAACATTTCTTCCTGACAGCGAATCAGCCAACGGGTCGTCCGTTTGACCGAATTTTCTACGTAAACGCGGCTCTGACCGTCGGGAATACACTCATCGAAAGCCATGACTATATCCGCGCCGAGATTATATTGGATTCTCATACTTTCTTCCGGCCCCATGAAGATTTTTTTTCCGTCAATGTGAGAAGAGAAGAAAACACCGGATTCCTTTATAATGGGTGGCTTTCCTACATATCCGCTTGATTCTGTTCCGCCTGCCCGCCCCAATGAAAACACCTGGAATCCGCCCGAATCGGTGAGAATCGGCTTATTCCAATTAGTGAAAGCATGGAGTCCGCCCAGGTCGCGGATAACGTCGTCCCCCGGACGAATGTGCAGATGATAGGTGTTGCAAAGCATGACTTGACACTTCAAATCCGACAGTTCCGGTGCGGAAATCCCGCCTTTGATTGCGGCGGCGGTAGCGACGTTCATGAAAAACGGTGTTTGAATCTCACCGTGTGCCGTCGCAAGAACCCCCCTCCTCGCTTTAGAATCGCTTGTGATTAATTTATACATTTACTCTCCTTATTGCAAATCACCAAACTCATGTCGAATGCCTTTACCGAATGGGTCAACGCACCCAAACTGATTATATCAATCCCGGTTTCGGCGGTCTCACGAATGTTTTCCAAGGTGATGTTCCCGCTCGCCTCCAACACGGCGCGACGTTGAGTGATTTCGACGGCTTGTCTCATGGTATCGGCGTTCATATTGTCGAGCAGGATTATATTCGCGCCTGCCGAAATCGCTTCACGGAGTTGTTCTAAGTCGCGAACCTCCACCTCAACGGGAATCATATGCCCGGCACGTTCACGGAGGGCTTGAACCGCCACCGTAATCGAACCGTAAGCATCGATATGATTGTCTTTCAGCATCGCCGCCGCCGACAGATTGAATCGGTGATTATTCCCGCCACCGCACAGTACCGCATACTTCTGCAACGAACGCAGTCCCGGCAACGTCTTACGGGTATCGACGATTCGTGCATTTGTCCCCGAAATCGCGTCAACACAACGACGAGTGTAGGTCGCAATTCCGCTCATATGCTGCAGAAAATTCAACGCAGTACGCTCTGCTTTGAGAATAGCGCAGGTACTCCCCGAAATCTCGCATATAATCGTACCGACTTCGAGCTTTTCGCCGTCTTGTATAAAAGGAGTAACCGTCACGCTTGCAATACGTGAACCCCACGAATCAAAGGAAAACACCCTCGCCGCAATCTCCAACCCGGAGAGAATTCCGTCAGCTTTGGACTTTATCACAGCCTTGGTGCGATTATCGGGCGAGAGAAGCAAATCGCTCGTAACATCAATGTAGTTGATGTCTTCTTCGAGAGCGCGCTTAATTATATCGTCAACGTAAAAATCGGGAAGTTTCGGCAGCAGTTTAGGAATTTGTTTAAGAAGACTCATCGGCAGTTACCTCTTTCAGAATTAAATAAGCCACCGTCGCCAGTGATTTAACCTCCGAAACCTCCGGTGATGCTTCGGATTGAACGAGCGCGAGCATTTCTTTAATTTGCGTTACACGATGAAATCCGTCGCGGCTCTGTTCATAATCGGGCAAAACAAAAAATGCCCGTTGCATGATTGCCTTGATTTCCGCTCGAAGGCTCTCCAACAACTCACAATCAAGCGAAATCGCTGAATCTTTTTCATACGTTCGAGAAATTTCAAGGATTTCCGGGATTTCCTGTAAATTATCAAGAGAAAAATCCAAACAGTTAATATCTTCTGCGGCTAATCGGCTGAATACCAGTCCTTCCAACAGTGAGTTACTGGCTAGTCGGTTGTTTCCGTGAACCCCGGTGTACGAACATTCACCGGCGGCGTACAAGCCGTCAACTGTGGTCCTACCTGCGGAAGAAACCGTAATCCCCCCCATGAGGTAGTGCTGACAGGGATAAATCGGAACCGGCTGTCGGCATAGGTCGTAGCCTTTTTCAAGGAGTTTCGCGTGAATCATGGGGAATCGTTCCTTCACGAACGATGATTCCAAATGCGATATATCCAGGAAGAATTCACGCTTGCCCGTACGCTTTTCTTCGGCAATTATACAGCATGAAACCACATCTCTGGGGCTGAGTTCACTTTCGCCGTAATGCTGCAGGAATCGCTCCTTTTCAGCATTGAGAAGGTACGCACCCTCGCCTCTGACCGCCTCTGAAATAAGCAGGGATTCACTGTCTCGTCCGGCGGGGCATGAAAAAGCCGTAGGGTGGAATTGAATCAGGTTCATTTTCTCGACCTTTGCACCTAAATCATATGCGAATCGGATTCCGTCACCTGTAGAAATTTCCGAATTTGTGGTATAATTATACACACGTCCGATTCCGCCGGTTGCAATCAGGCATACTTTTGTGGTATAATAACAATAGTTATATTCTTTAACTCCGCAAAGCTCATCCTTTGGCACTCTTGAAACTCCGAAAATTCCTGCGGAATTTTCTCCGCAGGGCGAGCAAAGCTCGCCCTTTGACACTTCAACCGAGACCGCCGAAAAAAAGTTTTCTCCCGATTTCGTGAGCCGTAACAGGTGGGCATGTTCGAGACAGGTGATGTTTTCACGGGACTGTACCTGCTTCAAAAGCGTTTCCACGATTTTCTCCCCGGTGAAGTCCTTGTGGAAAGCGATTCGCTTGCGGGAATGTCCCCCCTCCAGACAGAGCGCGATTTTACCGTCTTCATCTCGGTCGAAGTCTACACCCAACCGCGCAAGCTGTTCGACGTTTTCGGCACCGTGTTCCACCAAAATGCGCAGATTTTCACGATTGTTTTCATAACCGCCCGCCGCCAGTGTGTCGTTGATATGCGACTCCACATCGTCGGATTCGTCCAGTACAGCGGCAATCCCGCCTTGAGCCAGCGCAGTCGTACTCAAAGCGAACCCCTTCTTCGACAGAAGAAGCACCTTCAATTCCGGCGACAGATTCAATGCCGCATACAGCCCGGAAATCCCCGCACCGACTATCAGAACATCATATTTTTTGAATAACATCACTAATTAAACCTCTATATTTTCGAAAGGAAAACTTTTCTTATGAATGAAGCCCTCACAACCTATGCAATCCTTGCAGGAATCGATACCGGCGAATTTGATGCCGATTCCTCCCTTGATGAACTCGAAGAACTCGCCAAGACGGCAGGTGCCGAGACCGTCGCACGGGTTATCCAAAAGCGAAACTCACCCGATTCGGCCACCGTTTTGGGTGAAGGAAAAATCGCTGAAATAGCAGAGTTTTGCTCCGGCTATATCGAAGATGAAAACGAAGACCAAAAAGAAAAACTCCTGCTCATTTTCGACTGTGAGTTATCGGCAAGCCAAATCCGCAATATCGAAAAAGTGGTGGAGGTACGTGTAATCGACCGTACCATGCTGATTCTCGACATATTCGCGGGGCGCGCCGTCTCACGGGAGGGTAAGTTGCAGGTCGAACTCGCCCAGTTAAAGTATCGCCTTCCCCGTCTTGTGGGAATGGGTCTCGCCATGTCACGGTTAGGCGGCGGAATCGGTACGCGGGGTCCGGGTGAAACCCAACTCGAAACAGATAAACGGCACATTCGCAGGAGAATCGAAAAACTATCAGACGAGCTGAAAGAACTCGAAACCAGGCGGGCATTTTCGCGTTCTCGTCGCAAAAAAGACGGAACCCTTATTGCCGCAATCGTCGGCTACACCAACGCAGGGAAGTCAACCCTCTTAAACGCACTTACCAATGCCGACGTTTTAGCCGAAGACAAACTCTTCGCGACGCTTGACCCTGTATCCCGCGGAATCGAACTGCCCGACGGCCGAAACCTCGTCATAATCGACACGGTAGGTCTGATTAGGCGGCTTCCGCATAACCTGGTTCAAGCATTCAAATCCACCCTGGAAGAAGCCGCCAACGCCGACTTAATCCTGCACGTTCAAGACATTTCCGACCCGGAACACGTTGAGAAAGCCCAAGTAACTTCAAGTTTGCTGAACGAGTTGGGTGCAGGAGAAATCCCGGTCGTGAATCTGCTCAACAAATGCGATTTAGTCGAACATACCCCTCCCGAAAACGAAAGCACGGTCTGTATTTCCGCAAAACAAGACGGGAATACACCGAACGGATTCACTAAACTTTTTGAAACAATTGCCGCAAATCTCCCGGATTCAGCTAAAAGAATGTGTCTGCTTCTTCCTTTTGATAAAGCGGGACTCGCCGCGAAAATCCGTCAAAACGGTAAGATTTTCACCGAAGAGTATACCGAATCCGGCTTAAAACTCGACGCGCTCGTCGAAGAAAAGCTTGTCAGCCTGTTCAGTTCCTATCTAATTTCGTGAGTAAATTCGATAGCGGCAGAATCAACATTCCCGTTGCGAAATTGTTGATTCCGTGGGTTATATCACTATAAGGCGGGAGTAAAAATCCCGCTTTCACCCAGACTAACGTCTGCTCGAAATTCCACCCGAAGGTCAACGCTTGAAAAGGTGCGTACAGTATCCCGAAAGACAGCCCGTAGATTCCGCAAAGAAACATATGCAGCGGGACTTTCACTTTCGGCGGCAACGGAAGTTTTCCGCACAGCATGAATATTCCCCAAAGCGGCAACCAGATATACAAATACGGCAGATTCCAAGTGAGGAATCCGTAATACAGCAAATAAAGCAGGACGTACACATAAATCGGAATTAGTGCGCGCCACCGATAAGTCAGCGTAATCGCCGATATGAACAGTCCGTTAAGCTGAACGCCCGGCAACCCGAAAAAGACAATCTGGCTTGACAGAATCACCGCGGCAAGTATTCCGAAAGTCGTGAGTTGTTTAATCTTTAGTGTATATGAACGCATAGACCACGCCTTCTTCAATCTCGGTAGAATCTGCCCCGACGGTGGCGTATTCATCATCTATATAGAACGCCCAATACGCTTTATCTTTGGTATAATCCGCGCTGATATCGGCTACAACCGTGACCAGAAGTCCATATTCACCGACTGTTCCTTCAATCAATCCTCTTTCAAGGAGTGCCGCACCCACCGTTTTTTCGTTTGTTTTCACGGTGAATTCCATAATGTTATCGCCGATTATTTCAACGCTGTGAGAATTTTGAGAGGAATCGTCTTCCGCTGTAAGTTCAAACCTGAACACGGCTTTCGCCGCATTTTCATCAGGTTCTTTTCTGCAGGCGGTGAATGTGATTGATGCGATGAATATAATCAACATTAAAGCGGGGATTGTTTTTATTTTTCTTTTCATTTCCATTGCTTTCCTTTTTAAAAATTTGCACTATTGAGTATATCACAAATCTCCTGCATTGTCAAGAGGTTGACAATTCGGCGCAACGACACGACGAGAATGTTTTTTAAAAATATTGTGTAAAAGCATTGAAATTTTTTCCTTGATGTGATATACTTGTCGGTGTGTCTCTAAAATTTTCAGGAAAGGCTCGGTTATTTAATCTTATGAATTCGTTTGAAGAAATCTTCGATTTAATGAAATCAAACCTGGATATCACCGATGTAGCCCGCAAAGCATGGATTGAACCGATTAAACCGGTCAGACTGAATAATAATACAGCTGTGCTTCAAGTATCGACCCCTTTTGTCAAGCAAATCTTGCAAGAAAACTATTCTCATATCTTTAAAGAGCATCTGAAAGAAATCCTGGGCTTTGACGTTGAAATTGAAATCCTGTGCGAAAATTCGGACGAATCGAGTGAATCCGGTGACAACGATTCTCATAAACCCGGGGGGCTTCATACATCTATAAATAAACTGAGTCCTATTCCCGAACTGCAGGATGACTTCGTCATGGTTAACAAACTCCATAAATCGCTGGCGGGGAGTAATTACCAACACACGTTTGAAACTTTCATTGAAGGGAACAGCAATAAATTAGCGTACGCCGCCTGTAAATCCATAGCGCAAGGCTTACAGAAGAATTACAATCCTTTATATATATACGGGAATCCCGGACTGGGGAAGACCCATCTGCTTTCGGCAGTTAAAAACGAACTCACCAAAAATAAACCTAATCTAAACATTGTCTTTTCGGCGGCTGATGATTTCTTTAACGATTTTGTCAACTCAATCAAGTTTGACAAGACGGTTCAGTTTAAAAACAAATACAGAAATGCCGACGTGCTTCTTATAGATGACGTTCAGTTTTTTTCGGGAAAAGCAGAATGTCAACAGGAGCTTTTTAATACTTTTAACGAACTTCATTCTAACGGAAAGCAGATTATATTCACGTCCGACCGTGCGCCTAAAGAAATCAACAACATAGAGCAACGTCTTCAATCAAGATTTGAATGGGGACTGTTAGCCGACATCAGCACACCGGAATTTGAAACACGACTGGCTATAATTGAGCGTAAAGCAAAGTTAATCGGGTTGGAAATCCAACCGCTAATCATGGAACACATAGCGGACAAGCTGAAAACAAATATTCGTCAACTTGAAGGAGCTATTATAAAAATGAACGCGTTATCGTTGGTGACGGATATCCCGCCGACTTTAACCATGGCTAAAAACGTAATCCAAGAAATTCTGGACGAACAAGTTCCTACTCCTGTAACCATTGAAAAGGTTATAAACGAAGTCGGAAGCATTTACGGTTTAACAGGGGAAGAAATACGTTCAAAAAAAAGAAACGCAAACATATCAACCGCAAGACAAATCGCAATCTACGTGGTGCATAAAATAACCGGACTCTCTTATATAGAAATAGGAAGAGAATTCGGGAACAGAGACCACTCAACAATCGTATATGCAGTTAATAAGGTGAAAAGCATCGTCAAGAAAGACAAAGCCTACAGAAATACAATCGACGATTTAATCAAAAATATAGGAAATCTATAACAAATTTCTGATTTAAAAATTTTCAACACACTTTTCTTTTAAACAGATGAATTTTCAACATAATAAACAGCCCGAAAAATTTTCAACATTTTCAACAAATTTTCCACAATGACTGATTTAAAAATTTTCAAGCTGTTTTCAAAACAAAACCGATTTTTCAACATTCCCAACACAGCCTACTACTACCACTACAAATATAATTATTATTTTTATAATTATTTAAAATTAAAAAATTCTTTTTAAAAGCAAAGGAGAATCCAACAATGAAATTTTCAGTTGAAAAAACCCCTTTATACGAAGCTGTTTCAGCAGCATCAAAAGCCTGCTCACAGAAATCAGCTCTTAATATTCTCGACGGAATATTAATGAGTCTTGAAGACAACACACTCACTATTACAGGATATGATTTAGAAATAGCCATAAAAATCTCAATTTCCGTTGAAGGTCATGAAAACGGAAAAGTCGTTACCGACCCTCGATTATTTTCCGAGATGGTCAAGAAAATGCCGGGAGAAATTATTGATTTTACACTCTCTGATAATAAAACTATAAAAATTACTTCCGGTAAATCTAAATTCAATATTGCTTGCAAACCCGGTGAAGAATTCCCTAATATAATCGAGGTAAAAAAAGGAAGTTCATTCAATATAAGCGAAAAAATTCTGAAAGAACTTTTTACAAGAATAGGGTTCGCTGTTTCACGAATTAATGCAGAGCTTGAAAGTGTCAAAATCGAAACAGACGGGGATTTATTATATGCAGTCGCTACCGACGGAAACAGACTCGCAGCTAAATATTATAATATTTCGGAAGTTTTGGATTCACAAGACCTACAGGAATCAGATAATAAAATTGATTTGCTTATTCCCGAAAAAGCAGTAAGTTCACTTGTGAAAAGCCTTTCAGATGATGCCGAAAATAAAATCAACGTCTCGGTTGATACGAATCAAATCTGCATTTCAAAAGAGAATTATATACTCATTTCACGTTTGATTGAAGGGAAATTCGTTAATTATAAAAGAATTATCGATACTGTATTCCCGCGGGTATTTACCGTAAATGTTAAAGAATTAAGCCTTTCAATGGAACGTTGCTTACTCTTAATGAGCGATAAACTGAAAATCCCTGCGTTATGTTCCTTTAAAGATGGGGTTATGAACATTTCCTGCAAGACTGCCTACGGTGCAATTGATGAAGAAATCACCGTTGAAATTAAAGAGGGTGATTTTGAAGATTACAGCATCCACTTTAATCCGCGATTTATGCTGGAAGCTTTGCAAAAAACCAACTGTGAAGAAATAAAAATCAGTCTTGAAACTAACATTCGACCTTTTAAACTCACCCCTAAAGATGATAACGGCGATTTCGTGTTTATCATAGTCCCGATAAGGAGTAATAATTGAAAAAGCAATCGATAACAGAAGTTTTCATTAAACCGCCTTTTATAAAACTGGAACAGTTTTTGAAATTATCGGGGAGTGTTTCGACCGGTGGTGAAGCTAAAAATCTAATTCAAGACGGGAAGGTCACAGTTAACGGCGAAGTATGTTTAATGCGCGGGAAAAAGCTGTTCGGCGGAGAAAAAATAAGGGTTGATTTAACCGGCGATATTCATGATTATGCCGATTTGGTGTGTGTTGTAAATGGTTCTTAAAAAAATAATTGTAGAAAACTTTCGGAATATAAAACATGCCGAGATGGAGTTCAGTCCGAACGCTAACATCTTCTTCGGGGATAATGCGCAAGGAAAGACAAATCTGCTGGAGGCTGTTTCTGTAGCATTAGGGAAAAGTTTCAGAAATGCCAGAGGAAATTCATTCACGCCTTTTAATAATCCGGAAGCTACAACACGGATTAGGCTTTCCTATGAAAGTGAATCCGTTCCGAATAAAATAAATGAAATAGACTATCAGTCTAATCAAGAAAAGACAACCGTTAAAATCAATGAAATTCCGTTTAAAAAAGCTAATGATTTATACGGTGAGTTTAAATATGTTGTATTTATACCCGATAATCTCAATTTAATCAAGGGTTATCCCGATGTGCGGCGTTCTTACCTTGATAATATTGCGATTATGCAGAACAAATCTTACAGGGAATTCTTGACAAAGTATAAAGACGCACTGAAACAGCGGTGTACGGCGTATATTTCAAGGATTTATGATAAAGAAATCCTGTCGGTGTGGGATGATATTCTGATTAAGCAGGGAATTAATCTCACCTACGGGAGATTGAAGTATCTGAACCTCATTTCAAAATACACCGGCGGAATTTATAAGAAGCTTTCCGGCGGGGAACGGATTTCAATAAGCTATTTCAGTGATGTTTTCGGCAAAATATATGAATTGGATGCTTCTAACAAAGAAAATCTCTATGGGATTTACAAGAGAAGTCTTAATGAAACCGTTTCGGAAGGTCAAAGCGGGAGAACCCCCGGCGCGCATAGGGATGATGTGGTTTTCTTTGTCAAAACCAAACAAGATTATGAACAAAATCGTCGCGGATTTAATGCGAGGAGTTATGCTTCCCAAGGACAACTTCGCAGTATAGCAGTGTCATTAAAACTCGCCGAGGCGGGAATTATACGGAATTTCAACAGGGAAAATCCGGTGGTTTTACTGGATGAAGTATTAGGTGAGCTTGATTCAAATCGACGCAGTTTTATAATTAAACATTTTGATGATTCACAGGTATTTATTACTTCATGTAATGTAAATGATTTCAAAAATATACCCGGATTAAAAATGTGGAGGGTTAAAAACGGAGAGTTTGTTGAATGAGTCCTTCTTATCTTTATTTAGGAAATGATATCACCGTTCATACCGATAATCTTATAGGAATATTTGATATTGAGCGGGTGACTGTTAATCGTGATGTGAACGAGTATTTGCGGGTTGAGCAGAAATCGGGGAGAATTTACTACGTTTCGCTTGATTTGCCGAAAAGTTTTGCGGTCACGGATGAGCGGGTTTATATTACGAACGTTTCGGTTGCGACTTTAAAAAAGCGGAAAAATCGCATTGCTTGACAGTCAATTGAAAATATGATATACTGTTTAAGCAAATTAGGCAAAATTTGAGAGAATTTCAAGAATTCAAAAAAAGGAATTTGATAGAGAAATGAACGAAAATATCAAAAATATTTCCGAGAATACGGAAACTACCGAGAATCAAGAGAATATCGAGCATTATGCCGATTCTGATGTAGGTGAAATTCAAGATATATCCGAACCTATGGAATATTCCCGCATGGAAGGTGATTACGGTGCGGGAAATATTGAAATTCTTGAGGGGTTGGAGGCTGTTCGTAAACGGCCTGCAATGTATATCGGAACCACCGGCCCGAAAGGACTTCATCATCTTGTAAATGAAATCGTGGATAATGCGATTGATGAAGCTTTAGCAGGTCATTGTACAGAAATCAGCGTGAAAATTCTCCCCGGGAATGTGATTGAAATTTCCGATAACGGTAGGGGAATCCCGGTGGGAATTCACCCGAAAGAAGGTATTTCTGCCGCAACGGTGGTTTATACGATTCTTCATGCAGGGGGAAAATTCGGTGCGGGTGGCGGTTACAAAGTTTCGGGGGGACTCCACGGAGTAGGTGCATCGGTGGTGAATGCACTTTCGGAATGGCTTGAATTAGAAGTCTGTAACGGAAAAAATATTTATTATCAAAAGTTTTCTAACGGGGGAAACTATGATGAACCCCTTAAAATTATAGGTGAGACCGAAAAGACCGGAACAAAAGTTCGGTTTAAAGCGGATAAATCTATCTTCCAGAGCGTAGAATATGATTATTCGATTGTGCGTGAACGTATGAGGGAACAAGCGTTCTTGAATGCGGGATTGATTTTTAATACCGCCGATTTGCGTAATGAATCCGAACCGAAAGAGCATAAGTTCTCATATGAGGGCGGAATAATCAGCTATATTGAATGGCTGCAGAAAAAGCGGGGCGCGGAAGTTCTGCATAAAGACGTGATTTATTTCAACGGATTAATTGATGATATAACGGTGGAAATTGCTTTCCAGTATAATAATGATTTCAATTCTGAGACTATTCGTTCTTTCGCCAACAATATTCACACGATTGAAGGCGGAACGCATGAAATCGCTTTTCGGCGCGCAATCAGCAAAGTCGTTAATGATTTCGTGAAAAAGCACAGGGAAGAAGAAGCCAAGAAGCCCGGCAAAGTCAAAACCAAGAAAAAAGCAACGGGTGAGCCGGAACAATATCAAAATATATCGGGTGAAGCTATTCGTGAAGCTATTAATGCAGTAATCAGCGTGAAATTGCCCGAGACTGAGTTTGAGGGTCAGACTAAAGCTAAACTCGGCAATCCGGAAGTAGGGCCGGTGGTTTATAAAGTAGTCACCGAAAGATTAACGTATTATTTGGAAGAAAATCCCGAGACAACGGCGATTATAGTCAATAAAGCGATTAATTCCCAGGCTGCGCGAGATGCGGCACGTAAAGCGTTGGAAGCTAAACGTAAATCTGTATCGGACGGGGTAGGACTTCCCGGTAAACTTGCCGATTGTTACGAAAAAGATGTTACTAAGACTGAAATCTACATCGTCGAAGGAGATTCGGCGGGGGGAAGCGCGAAACAAGGAAGGGACAGTGCGTTCCAGGCGATTCTTCCTTTATGGGGGAAAATGCTCAACGTAGAAAAGGCGAGGATTGACAGGGTACTCGGCAATGAAAAGCTTATTCCGGTAGTCAAGGCATTAGGGACAGGTGTAGGTGAAGAATTCAATCTGGAGAAACTCCGTTACGGGAGAATTGTTATAATGGCGGATGCCGATGTTGACGGTTCTCACATCAGAACTTTGTTGTTGACTTTCTTTTTCCGATTTATGCGTCCGTTGGTTGAGGAAGGAAAAATATTTATAGCTCAACCGCCGTTGTTCAAGGTATATAGAGGAAAAAAATTCAAGTATGCTTTCACCGAAGAAGAGAGGGAGACATACATTAAGGAATTAGCCGGGGAAAACAATGCTAAAGTCGATGTTCAGCGGTACAAAGGTCTCGGAGAAATGAATGCCGACCAATTATGGGAAACCACTATGGACCCGGCAACTCGTACCATGAAACGCGTCGAAATTGATGATGCGGCAAGTGCGGATGAAATTTTCTCTATTTTAATGGGTGACAAAGTAGAACCCAGACGTAATTTTATAGAACAGAACGCTAAACTGGTAGTTAATCTTGATGTGTGAGTGGCTTTGCCGTGAGTGTCAAAACTTTCGTTGCGGAGCAATAGAAGAGGAAATTTGATGAATACACCTGAACGTAATAAAAAGAAAATCACTCAAATGCAGAAACTGGGGAAGATTTATTCTGAAAGTGATGAGGATAAATCCGAGAATAGAGTGGTTAATCAAGCTTTAGAAAATGCAACGCGTGAATACCCGCTCCCCACTGCCAGGAAGTTTGCGTGGGTAATTTGCGGCGGATTCTGGTTTTTTTGCCTGCTTGGATTCTTGTTTGGGGTGAACATTCCGGCACTTTTACCGTTTTTGTTTTTCTCATTAGCGGGGGTGTCGTTGGTTCATATTCCTATGTTTTGGGTGAAGAAAAAACTGTTCGATATAGTTGTCGCAATTATCTTTGCAATCAGCTGCGTAGGATTGTCAATCAGTATGTTGGTGAGATAAGAAATGTTCCACGTAGAACAGTCTGCCACCATCGGCGGTGAGTGAAAATTTAGATTGGATTCATTCCAATCTAAATTTAAATAACTATACAAGACTTGACAAGACTTGCAATACAAGAAAGGCTTATTAATGAAAATTAGTTACGATAACACAGTGGAGGAATCAGCAGAAGCGTTTATGTTGTTCTGGCGGGAATATCATCTGAAACGCACGATAATGCTGTCAATTGCTTTCGGAATCGGGATTTTTGTTTCGGTCATCTCAATTGTCGGCGGAAGCGGAATAACCGCCTGGATTTTATTAGGGGCGGCAAGCGGATTCCTTCTGAATCTATGGATGAAGCCGCGGCGTTCTTGTAAAAAGTTGGTCGAAGTTCTCGAAACTATGGCAAGTGAGGTTTATACCGCAACATTCGCGTCTGATTTGATTGAGGTTGAAACAATCATTCAAATGAAAGAATCTGAAAATCCGGAAAATTCCGGTACAAACGAAATCACCGATAAATCACAGATTAAGTTGAGTACAGAGGAATTATGTTCGAGAGAAACACAGGAATTGTTTGTGCTTTATGTGAACCGTTCATTGGTGTATGCTTTTCCGAAGCGGTGTATGGATAATGAGGAAATCACCGGGCTTCGTACTTATTTTGAAGAAAAAAGAATCTGAAAATTTTGAAAGGAAACTACTATGCTTGACATTAAATTCGTAAGGGAAAATCCCGATATTGTGAGGGAGAATATAAAAAAGAAATTCCAAGAGTATAAATTGCCGCTTGTTGATGGAGTCATACGTTTAGATGTCTTTTATCGGGAAAAGCTTGCCGAGTTAGAAGACAGTCGCGCTGAAATGAACAAGATTTCAAAACAAATCGGCGCATTGATGTCACAAGGAAAAAAAGAAGAAGCAGAAGAAGCAAAGTCCGTTGTTTCGGGATTGAAGAAAGCTATTCCCGAAATCGAAAAAAAGGTAGAGGAATCTAAATCGGCTATTCGTGAGATTATGTTGCAGATTCCGCAGATTATTGCCGATGATGTACCGCAGGGAAAAGACGATTCTGAAAATGTCGAGGTTGAACGATTCGGAGAGCCGTCTGTACCTGAATTTGAAGTGCCGTATCATATCGAAATTATGGAACGCCTGAACGGGGTTGAATTAGAACCTGCGAGGAAAACTTCCGGTGCGGGATTCTATTATCTTAAAGGTGATATTGCACGGTTACATTCGGCTATTCTCTCCTATGCCCGTGATTTTATGATTGAAAAAGGTTTCGTTTATTATATTCCGCCGTTTATGATTCGCAGTGAAGTCGTTACCGGGGTCATGAGTTTTGCTGAAATGGAAGGAATGATGTACAAAATCGAGGGTGAGGATTTGTACTTAATCGGTACGAGCGAACATTCAATGATTGGTAAGTTTATTAACGAAATCATTCCCGAAAGTGAGTTACCGCAGGCATTAACGAGTTATTCTCCGTGTTTCCGCAAAGAAGTCGGTGCGCACGGAATAGAAGAGCGGGGCGTATATCGAATCCACCAGTTCGAAAAACAAGAAATGGTGGTCATTTGCCGTCCGGAAGAAAGTGCGGAATGGTTCGAGAAAATGTGGAAATATACGGTTGAGTTTTTCCGCAGCCTTGATATTCCCGTTCGTGCGTTGGAATGTTGCAGCGGTGATTTAGCCGACCTGAAAGTCAAGAGTATTGATGTCGAAGCTTGGTCGCCCCGTCAAGAAAAGTATTTTGAAGTGGGGAGCTGTTCTAATTTAGGTGATGCACAGTCCCGCAGGTTGGGAATAAGGGTGAAAAATACAGACGGAGATAAATTCTCTCCGCATACGTTGAATAATACAGTCGCCGCCCCACCGAGAATGTTGATTGCTTTTCTTGAAAACAACCTTGAAAGCAACGGCAGCGTAAGGATTCCCGAAGCGTTGCGCGGATATATCGGAGGGAAGAATAAACTGGAGGTTTGCTGATATGTCTGTATATACAGTGCTTAAAATAACCAATCTCCGAAAAAAATATAAGAAATTCGAGGTGTTGAAAGGTCTTAACATGAACCTTGAAAAGGGTTCGGTTTACGGATTCCTCGGTAAAAACGGATGCGGAAAAACCACCACCATGAACATCATCTGCAATATAGTCGCTAAAGACGAAGGGAAGATTGAATTTGAATCATCTTCTCCGAAAATCGGGTATTTGACCGAGTCTCCGGCATTATATGGATTTATGAACGGGTACGAATATCTTCGATATATTGCCGCTTGTGCGGGATACTCCGGTGATGCGGAAGCAAGGGTAAAGCAGGTTCTTGAAATCGTAGGAATGACAAGTGGGGCGTTTCGCCGAATAAAAGGTTATTCACGCGGAATGAATCAGCGGTTGGGAATAGCTGCCGCTATATTCGATAATCCCGAACTCCTCATTTTAGATGAACCGACTTCTGCATTAGACCCGGAAGGCAGGGCGGAAGTCATGGAAATAATCCGCAGTTTGAAGGAATCCGGGGTGACGATTATCCTGTGTACTCATATTATAAACGATGTTGAACGGGTCGCAACTCAAATCGGGATTATGAAAGACGGGATGATTGTGGAAGAGGGTTCAATTTCCGATATTATGGCGAAAGCACAGAGTGAATCAGCTTCTAAAGGAGAATCCGACACACTCACATGTGAGAATTGCGGGCATTTCATCAAGACCGAACGTAAAATCACGCTCGAAGATGTTTATTTCAGCGTAACAGGATTGAGAGGGCGCGCATAGATGAACAAAAAGAAGCTTCTTCTACGTATTATGGTTAATAAGAAGAATGTGAAATTTAATGATTTTGTATCGCTCGTTGAATCTTTTGGTTTTGTTCTTGACAGAATTGAAGGAAGCCATCGAATATATATTCATCCGGGAGCTTCTAAAATTTTGAATCTACAAAATGATAACGGAGAGGCAAAGCCGTATCAGATTAAACAGTTTCTTGAATTTGTAGAAAAATATAATTTGAAATATAATTTAAAGATGAATTGAAAGTGGGGTTGTGTTATGGTTCATTATCATATCAATGTTTTTTACAGTACGGAGGACGGGGGGTTCATTGCTGACATTCCCGATTTGGAGGGTTGCAGTGCTTTTGGAGAAACTCCGGAAAAAGCAATGAAAGAAGTAATGATTGCACAAAAAATTTGGTTGGAAACAGCAAAAGAAAAGAAATATGAAATCCCCGAAGCTAAATATCGACCGGTAATTTATCAGGCAGTCGTGTAGAACTAAAGAAACAAGAGAGGGCGCGCATAGATGAACCAAATCACATCAGGTTTAAAGAAAGAATTACTGTACTTCTGGCGGAGTTTTCGTTTGATGGGAATGTTGATTCTGTTTTTCGGGAACGTCTTGTTTAATGTCGCAATGGCGGGAATTATGATTTCCATGAACGATTCACTGGCTGAAAGCGGGATTCAAGGAACCGAAAGCCTTTCCGTCATGGCAGGAATGTTTTCGCTTGACTATATTTACTTTTCCGCGCTTGTTCCGATTGTTGTAATCGTGTTGATACTGCTTACCGGGGCAGCAGGTGGGGAACAGAAAAAACGTTCGATTATTATTCCGCAGATTGCGGGGTTGAGTCCGGTGGGATACGTTCTGCCGAAGTTTTTACTCTATCCCCCCATGATTTTCGTACTCACGATTATAGCGGCGTTTGCGGCGAATTCCGGTTGCCATGCAATTCTTGCGGAATCGTATTCATTCGGGACGGTTCTGCTGACCGGTTCGTTAGTCGGGGTTTATGCGGTTTTCCTGGTTAGTATGTACCTGTTTTTGGGAATAAGCCTGACTCAACCGGGATTATCGGTGATTTACGTCTTTGTGGCGGATATGTTCTTCAGTTCAATGCTTATTATTGTTTTTGACGTTGACAGATTCACCCCGTGGAATCTTACCGGTTTCGCGAATGATGCACTCTTCGGGCAGGTTGACACAGCGGGAATAGCCGTCACGGTTGCCGTTACACTGGTTTTCAGCGTGATTTTCATGCTGCTCACCCTGTTTTCAATTGTAGCAAAGAGAATGGATAACAGTTATGATGAGGTTTATTAGATTTGTAGTATTGATGTTGGTGTTCTTGCTGTTTTTTGTGGCGATTATAACCGCGATTGTTCTGCTGTCATCGGGATTGTTGGCGATTCCCGTGTCGCTTGTAGTGATTTCGGGAATTTTCACCGGGGTAGCATCCGACCTTTCGCCGATTGCAATGCTGTTTGCGGGGATTTCCTTTATTTCAGCGGGACTGGCTGTTTCCCTCGGAATAGTGTCCCTGTTCCCGAAACAAGTTAATATTCTGAGAAAGTATAAACGATGATATTTGCAAAACAAGCAAAACAAGGGCGACGAAGTCGCTTGACGAAATTTGTAAAAAAAAGCATAGACAACAGGAAGAAGCTGCTTATTATTCTGGTTTGCATTTCTTTTGTCTCGGGGATTTCGGCATTTTTGCTCCAATTTTTTTTAGGAGGCTCAACAATTTACCGTGCTGAATTGTTTATAGAAGTAGTAGACGATGTAAATCCGACGATTTTGATTAACACGGCGGGTATGCGGGTAGAAGTCGTTCCGTGGGACGGAGAGACCGTTAAAATTGAGTGTGTGTCGGAATTACCGCTTATAATTGAAGACATCACCGAAGAGTCAAATCAGGGATTAATCAAAAATCAGACGGTGACAATCAGCCAGGATGACGGATTCGTTGTTTCGCTGTTCACGACCGAGTTGTTTCGCTACAGGATGAAGGTTTACCTGCCGCAATCCCGCGTGTACAAGGAAATAACCGTGAATTCTTCGGTTGCAAACACGAATGTTTACGTAGACGAATTACTTCAAATACAGGAGGTGAGAATATAATGTTATCAGTGGTTATTCCCGCTTATAATGAGGGTGAGAATATAAATATAGCAAGTGATACCATTTCTCGTATTTTTGAATCGGCGGGGATTGAGTTTGAACTGGTGTTTTCCGATGACGGGTCAAGGGATAACACGTGGGAATTTATTTCGAAGAGGGCGGCAGCGGATTCACGGATACGTGGTTTGCGATTCTCGCGAAATTTCGGGAAAGAAGCGGCGATATTCGCAGGGCTGGAGAAAGCGCAGGGCGATTGCGTCGTGGTAATCGACTGTGATTTACAGCATCCGCCCGAACTCATGGTCGAGATGTACGAACGGTGGAAGAACGGCGCGGAAGTGGTGGAGGCACGTAAATCGTCGAGGGGGAGAGAAAGCCCGATTTACAAGACCTTTGCGAAGACTTTCTATAAGCTTATGAAGTCATCGTCGGGATTGAATCTTGACGGGGCGAGTGATTATAAGCTGATGGACAGAAAAGTCATCGATGCCATTAACGGAATGAAAGAGCGGTTGACGTTTTTCCGGGCTTTGTCGGCATGGGTCGGATTCAAGACCGAAGTTGTCGAGTTTGAAGTCCGACCGCGGGAACACGGAACGACTAAGTGGAGTTTTCGTAAGCTGTTTAAGTTTGCTTTGTCGAGTGTTACCGGATTCACGAGTTTTCCTATGCACTTGATGACGGTCAGCGGAATTATATTCGCGGTTTTGTCGCTTGTGATGGGCGTGCAGACAGTTTTGAAGTTTTTCGGCGTTTTCGGCGAACCTGCGGCGGAGGGATTTTCAACGGTTATACTGCTTTTGTTGATTATCGGTTCGCTGTTGATGTTGGGCCTGGGAATAATCGGATATTATTTAAGCAAAATCTATGAGGAAATCAAGTTTCGCCCCAGATATATTATTAATGAGGAAATTTCAATAAAGAAAGAAGGAAGTGTTAACCCATGAGTAAGATTAAACCGGATTTTAGCAAGTTCAAACCGAAGAATCCTATACCGGCGATAAAGGATTTCTTCATCACGAAACCGCATATATGGCTTTCGTTTGCAATCCCGTTCGGGGTTTTGTTTGCGTCATATATGCTCTTCGGCGTATGGCCGAGCCAGCGGGGTGATCCGGCGAAACCGTGGTCGGTGCTGTCGCTGGACTTGAATGCGCAGTACGTCTACTATTTCCAACATATGAAGGATGCACTGTTCGGCAGCGAAAGCCTGCTGTATTCGTGGAGCCGTAATCTGTCGGGTGAATTTGTCGGGATTATCGGGTACTATGTACTCAGCCCGTTTAACTTGATTGTTTGGGTTTTCCCGCTGTCGCACATTACCGAGGGTCTTATGCTGATGATGCTGACTAAAGTGGGATTCATCGGCGTTACCATGGCGATTTACCTTAGTTACAGTCGCGGATTCGGCAAGCACACGACGGTTATGTTCAGCATAATGTATGCGTTGCTGTCCTACAACATCGTGCAGACCATGAACCCGATGTGGTTGGACGGAGTAATGGCGTTACCGCTCGTTGTTATGGGAATAGAGAGCGTTTTGAAACACGGTAAGTACAAATTGCTGATTTTCTCTCTTACCTACTCGTTCATTACCTGCTTCTATATCGGGTATATGATTGCGATATTCACGACCCTCTATTATATCTATTACGCATTGACCTCCAGGAAGTTCACAAGAGGAAATATCATCGTGGTTTTGAAGCGTACCGGATTATTCGCGGCGGCGGCGTTGATTTCAGCGGCGATTTCGGCATTTATACTGTTGCCGGTCTATTCGGCATTGTCGATGGGTAAGTTGGAATTCTCCAACCCCGACTATTCCCTCAGGGCGAACTTCAATTTCCTTGATATAACACGGAAATTTTTCTTGAACAGCTACGACACGGTCAGAATGCCGGAGGGTATGCCGTTCCTCTTCTCCGGAACCGTCACGCTTTTACTGTTCCCGATTTATTTCTTCTGCGACAAGATTCGCAGGGCACGCAGATTGGGCGGGATTCTGCTTGTTTTCGCATTGATTACGAGTATGATGATTGTTCCGTTTGATATGTTCTGGCACGGAATGCAGAATCCTAACTGGCTGCCTTACCGTTACTCATTCATGCTTTGCTTCTTGTTCATTGCTTTCGGGGCGGAAGTGTTCGAACACCTCAAGAAAATCCCTCACAAATCGATAGGAATATCGGCGGTGGTACTTGCGGGACTGCTCATTTATTGGCAGGCGGCAGATACCTTTGAATCGACGTTGGGTGATAAAGGAAGGGATGTTTTCGACTGGTTGAGTTCGGTCATGCCGTCAATGATTGCGGTAATCGGCTTTGCATCTATTCTTATACTGGCGAAGAACAAACTCAAGAAAGAAAACGTGATTTCCTTCGTGCTGATTGCTTTGGTGGTGACGGAATTGCTGTTCAACACCCAAAACAGCATCGAGAGACAACACACCGACATTTACTATTCAAATAAGGAATCATTCCAGAGCATGGTGTTCACGCGGCAGGTGATGGACGACATTATCGCGGCGGACGATGGGTTCTGGCGTTCGGAAAAACGGTATATCCGCAGTGCGTGTGACCCGATGGCACTCCGAATGAAAGGTGTCACCCACAGTTCGAGTATGTTGAATGAACGCGCAATCGTTATTTTGAAGAATATGGGTTATTCGTCGAGGAGTCATGCTTCACGCTATTCGGGAAATACCCCGCTTACCGACGACTTGCTGGGCTTCAAATATATCTTGTCGGCACCCACGAAAGACCATTCCAGTGTGAAGAGTAAGAGTGACATTACGGTATACGAAAATCCCAACGTTATGCCGCTGCTTTATCTGACGAATCCGCAAATGAAAAACTTTACTTTCGACGGGCCGGACAATCCGTTTTTGAATCAGAACAAACTGCTTTCGCAGATGTTGGAGCAGGGCGTGTCACGGATTCGTACCGCCGATACCGAGATTACCAATCTCGAAGTGCTTGAAGGCGATTATACCGTGTATTCCAAAAACGAAACCGTCGGAAATAACAGCGAAGTCGATTATACCGATGAAATCCCGGAAAACGATGCCTATATCGATTACAGCTTCTACGCAGAACAGACAGGACATTATTATCTGCAAATCAGCAGTGATTATAAAGGCAATGAATACAGCGTATCGGTTCGAACCAGCGATTACAGTTCAGAATCCGGTGAAGTCACTACCGAAGAATACGATGCCGAAGAAATTGGGGATGAAAATATCCATTATCTGGGTTATTTTAATTCCGGTGATTCGTTTAGGGTGATTCTCACACTTGAATCCGAAAGGCTCTTCGTCCGACGTGAAATCTTTATGGTTTCCACCGCGAAAATGAACGACATCATTGACGATTTGCTCATGGAACATGATTATGAAGATTTGACACAAGCGATATATCAAATTCAAGATGACATTCTCACGTATATTCTCGATGATGAAACGGTGGATGAGCATTTCGCGATTGCGAACTACAACAGCCGCACAAACGAGAAAGTCAATCAATCAGGTGGCAGTCATACCATTTACGCAAAGTCGGGTTCGGGTTCGGCATCAATCAAGTACGAAGTCTATGCCGATGTTTACGGGGACGTGTTTGCGTACTTCCCCGGAAGCGTGAGCGGAATGTTCGAATTGTCGGTTAACGGGACGAAAATCCCCGAAACGCCTGAGTCGGAGCTTACTCGCTGTTATTACCTCGGCAAATACGGCGACACCTATCTCGAAGTCGTGATTACGCCGCTCGGTAACGAAATTTTCTTCGGTGAAGGGTATTTCGCGCGGGTGAATGAGGATATCCTGGCTTTCGAAGGGGAAGCGGCAGAGCGGTATTACGCGCGTATGCTCACGAATCTGAAGAGGTCTGATGAAGACGGCGGACGTTATATCGAGCAGGTTGCGGCAGCCCGTCAGTTGAACAACGTCACGGCGGATACCCGCGACGACGGAAACGTCAATTACAGCAAATCCGGCGGTGAAGCCACGATTGAGTACAGTTTCACCACAAGCACGCAAGGCGATTACTATGCGTATTTCCCCGGGGGATTCCAAGCCGCGTACAGAGTCCTTGTGAACGGCGAACTTGTCGAAAGTGTCTTCGGTGAAGGTGAAAACGCACAAGCGGCGCGCTATCTGGGCAGTTTCGAGCGGGGGGAAAACGTTAAGGTAACGTTGAGCCTTACCGGGGATTCGGTTGTTTTCGGGGAAGCGGTATTCGCGAGGGCGAAGTACAGTTTCGAAGATGAGCGGATTCTCAGAAATCAAGAGCGTGCAATCTCGATTCTCGGCGAAGATGCAACCGGAATCAATTCGTATTTCAAACGGATTCATTATCATGACTCACTCCCTGCGGGAATCGTCCAATCCACCACGACCGATAATCACACCTCCTACAAACGTGCCGAGGGTGCTACCGGTAATGCTCACATGGAATACTTCTTCACGGCGGAAGAAGCCGGCGACTACTACGTGTATATGCCTACTTCTTTTGAACGTAAGAGCAATCTTTGGGTAAACGACTCGTTTATCAGTGTGATTTTCGAGACCGATAACTACCACATTCACCATTTGGGGAATTTTGAGCGGGGCGAAGACTTCAAGGTAACGCTGTCACTGTTGGATAAGAATGAAGTGTTCTTTAAAGAGCAGTACTTCATGCGTCTGGATAAAGACCTGCTTGAATCTGACATTGCACGTCTCCACAAGACTAACGAAAACACCGTGTTTGAGGGGCTTTCGAATACTCATCTGCGGTTGACCACCAATCACCCCAAGGAAATGATGGTCTTCACCTCGATTCCTAACGAACCGGGCTGGAAAATCACCGTGAACGGCAAAACCATCAAAAAAGAGGAGATTGAGGAAATCGCAGGGGGATTAATCGCTATTTCTGTTCCCGCAGGGGAAAACGTGGTCGAGATGAAGTTTTTCCCGAACCGTATGCCGTCGGGAATATTGCTCACCTTTGCGGGAATAGCAGGACTGATAGTGCTGAATATGTTCATGGCAAGGTTGGAACTCCGCGAACAAATGAGAGTTAGACTGGCTGCGAAATCAAAGAAAAAGTTGGTTCGTGTAGTCTCAGACGTTCGTGACGTGTATGACGAAAGCGATTATGACGATGACGAAGACGATGATGACGAAGTTCAAGAAAAAGTCAAAGAAGTCAAAGAATTCAAAGAAGTAAAAGAAGACAAAAAATCTAAAAAAGCCCAAAAAGACGAGAGCGAATCGGAGGGAGACGAAGATGCTTTTGACTCTTGACGTTGGCAACACCAATATAGTTATGTCTGTGTTCGAGGGGGAGAAATCCCTCCTCGAATCCAGGATTGACACCAACCCCGCGAGAATGTCCGACCAGTATATCGTGATGTTTGATTCTCTTCTGCGCTTGAACGGGGTTTCACGGGGGGATATAACCGGTTCAGTCATATCGTCGGTTGTTCCGCCGGTGACACGACAGATTTCGTTGGCGGTCAAGCGGTTAAACGGGATTGAACCGTTGATTGTCGGGCCGGGGTTGAAGTCGGGCTTGAATATCAAGATTGACAATCCGGCAGAGCTTGCCGCTGATTTAGCCTGTGGAGCGATTGCCGCGAAGAATCTGTATAAGAATCCCTGTATAGCGATTGATTTGGGGACTGCCACGAAGGTCTTGGCTATAGACAAGACCGGTGCGTTGTTGGGCGGAGTGATTGCCCCGGGTGTCGGGGTGAGTTTCAAGTCCATGTCGGACACGACCGCGCTGCTTCCGCTGGTCAGCGTGGAAGAACCCGGAGCAGTAATCGGTTCGAATACCATTGACTGTATTCGCGGCGGGATTATTTACGGAACTGCGTGCATGCTCGACGGATTGATTGAGCGGTTCGAGTCGCAGTTAGGCGAAAAATGTTCGTTGGTTGCTACCGGGGGCTTTTCGGAGGTGATTGTACCGCATTGTAAGCATGATATTCTTGTGAATAAGCGGCTTGTATCGGAAGGAATGCGTATTATTTACGAGAAGAATAGATAGGCGTTACACTCGTAAGAGGTGATAGCAGGTCGGTGAGGGTTGCGCTGATTTACAGGCAGCTTGAGGTCGGCTAATATATGCTGATAAAAAATCAGCGAGAAAGAGGTGTTTTCTATGGAAAACAAAATTCCGGGGGGCAGAGCGATTCAATCAAGAACGCTTATGCTGGCACAGACTGCCGTGTTGGGCGGCATCATGTTGGTTCTCAACTTTAGTGGGTTGGGGTTAATCAAAGTCGGGGTTTGGTCGCTTACGATTTTGAATGTTCCGGTGATTATCGGGGCAATGACGGTCGGAAAATGGGCGACAACAGCTTTGGGCGGGTTGTTCGGTATACTGATACTTGCCGATGCACAGGTTTTCTTGGCGATTAGTTTCCCGTTGACGATTTTCTTCCTTGTGGGTTTGAGGGGGTTATTGTACGGATTCTTGTGTGCTTTAATCTTTGAAGGATTCAAGAAAATCGACAAAACGAAGATTTGGTCGTACGGTGCGACAGGGCTGTGTTCCGCAATCTTGAATACCACGTTGTTTATCGTGGGGGTGATTGTGATTTTCGGTTCTTCGCCCGCTATTCTGGAGATGTTCGGGCAGGTAAACCGTTTCGGGCTTTTCATTCCGCTGATTTTAATGGTGGGTGTTCAAGCAATCATCGAAATTGTCGTATGTGCGGCGATTGCTATGGCGGTCGCAAAACCGGTATCGGCTTACTTAAACAAGAGAGCATAATCGGCAAATAGCAAAGGAGGTGAGTGGTATGGCTAATACACCGGAGATTCGTGATACGAAGAAAACCTGTTTGTCTGTACTTGTTGCATTAAAAAGAACAGGTGGAACCATTGATGATGCAATTTCACAGATGAAAGCATCTATGGAGAGAGCAGACGCACTTGAGGTTTTCGAGTCGTTCAAAGAAGACGATGGGCTTTTGGTCAAACCAAAGTAGAGGAGGTGAGCGGTATGGCGTATGATACGAAAGTGCTGTTGTCTCAGATTGCACAAAACGTTTTGAAGTCTGTTACCCTCGAGGAAGCGTATATGTCGGTGGTAGAATCGGCTAATGTTGAAGGTCTTCAGTTGGCAAATTATAATGAAGCAAAGAAACATCTTCAGGAGTTGCGTTCGCGCTCGGAGGCGGCAGGGTCAGAATCATGAAGTATTTCAACTCAGCGGCAAATTTAATTCCACAATACAATGAGTATAAAGAATGCGTTCGAAACCCCGGTATTATTTCAATATCGGGGCTTTCGCGCATACATAAAGCGCATTTCATAGCCGCAACCACCGAAGAAACCTCCGAATCGTTGCTGGTACTCGTCGATTCCGAAAGCGAAGCCGAAAGACTATGCGCGGACGTGAATACGCTCTGTAATAATTCGTGTGCTTATGTCTATCCGGCGAAAGATTCCGACCTTTTCATCGCCGAAGCCGCTTCCGGCGAATACGTCCACCGAAGACTTTCGGTTTTGTACTCTTTAACCCGGAAAATTCCTACGGAATTTTCTTCGCAGAGCGAGCAAGGTTTGTCCTTTGGCACTTCGGTTATAGTCGCCACACCGGAAGCCGCCGCACAACTCACTATCTCGCCGAAAAAGCTGACCGAGAGTATAATTCGCATCGAAAAAGACGGTGAGTTTAAATCGGAAGAGGTGTTTTCGCGATTAATCGAGGGTGGGTACAGTCGGGTTGATATGGTCGAAAGTGTTTCGCAGTTTTCGGTGAGGGGTTCGATTATCGATATTTTCCCGGTGAACAGTGAGCTTCCGGTGAGGGTTGACCTATGGGGCGACACGGTTGATTCACTGGCGTTGTTCGATGTGGAGAGCCAGAGGAGTGTCAGCAAAATCGAGGTTGTTCACATATCTCCCTCTTGCGAACAACTTGAAGACTCTACTGCGACCTTGTTTGACTATGTTCAGAAAGTCATCGTATGTGAACAAAATGCCTGTAATGAGCAGTTCCGTTCCGCGTACGAGCAATTTAAAGAAGACCTGGCTTTGGCGGCGGAACAGGGGAACGTCTCGGGCGGGAAGTTCATGCTTTCGAAAGCTGAATACAACGCGTTGGCGGAGGAAAAGACGTTCGCTTATTTTGATGCCTTCGCAAGGAAGGGTAGGGAGTTTACTCAAGTGGCGGTTACTCAGCTTCCGCCGTGGAACGGTGAATACAATCAGCTTTGCCGAGACCTGAAAGCATATATGAAGAGCGGTTATTCGGTGATTATATTCGCAGGGACCGAGAAGTCGGCACGGGAGTTGGCGAACGACCTTCGTGATGATGACTTTGTCGCCGATTATGCGGTGAATCCCGAAAGGGCATATGGGAGGCATATATTCGTGACGGCGGGGACGCTTTCTGCCGGATATGATTACTCAGAGGCGAAATGTGCCTGCATTACACTCTTTGGAAACCGAAATTCCGAGACGGTAGTACGGGGAATAACCGGAGGGACTTCGCCTGTTTCTGCGGCGAAGAAGCCGAAACGCAAGAGTAAAGCCGAGGCCATTCGTGCGATTAGCGAAATCAATGTAGGGGACTACATTGTTCATGATAACTACGGAATAGGAATATTTGAGGGGGTGACGAAACTCACCAACGACGGAATAAGCAAAGATTACATCAAGCTCCGTTATGCGGGGAAGGATGCGTTGTATCTCCCGGTGACTCAGTTGGATTTCATTGCGCGATATATCGGGAACACGTCTTCGGCGAATTTGAAGCTGTCGAAACTCCATACCGATACGTGGTTTAAGACTAAAGCGAAGGTCAAGCGAGCGGTAGCGGAGTTGGCGCAGGAGTTGGTTGAGTTGTATTCGGTGAGGATGAAGGCGAAGGGTCACAGTTTCGGGAAGGATACACCGGAACAGCTTGAGTTCGAGAGCAGATTCAGTTATGTCGAGACTGATGACCAACTCACCTGTATCGAGGAGTTGAAATCAGATATGCAGTCCCCTCGTCCGATGGACAGATTGTTGTGCGGAGATGTCGGATTCGGTAAGACCGAAGTCGCGTTGCGGGGGGCGTTCAAGTGTGTGATGGAGGGTAAGCAGTGCGCGCTGCTCTGCCCGACTACCGTGCTTGCCTGGCAGCATTATCAGACGGCGATTCAGCGGTTCGGTCTTACCGAAGGCGTTTCTTCTCGTCAGTCACTGCAAAAAAGAAACGATAACGCGGGACTTGTCAATGTTGAGTTGCTGTCACGGTTTCGCACACCTAAACAGCAGAAGGAAATCCTTCAGAAGTTAGAGTCGGGGGTAATTGATTTCATAATCGGTACGCATACACTCGTGGGAAAGAACGTAAAGTTCAAGAATTTGGGATTGGTTATAATCGATGAAGAGCAACGGTTCGGGGTTATGCAGAAGGAGAGGCTGAAGGTTTCTTTTGAGGGGGTGGACACCCTCACGCTGTCGGCGACCCCTATTCCGCGGACATTGAATATGGCTATGTCGGGGATTCGTGATATGAGCGTGATTGAAACCCCGCCGCATGACCGATTACCTGTCACTACCTATGTAATCGAGCATGATTACGGGGTGATTTCGGCTGCAATCAACAAGGAACTCCGACGGGCGGGTCAGGTTTATTATATTCATAATCGGGTGGAAACAATCATGTCGGCGGCGGCGAAGTTGCAGGGACTGCTCCCTGATGCAAGAATCGGGATTGCGCATGGTAAAATGGACGAAAAGTCGCTGTTGGAGGTCTGGCGGCAGTTGTTGGAACGCCAAATCGATATTTTAGTCTGTACGACACTTATCGAAACCGGGGTTGATGTTCCGAATGTTAATACGCTTATAATCGAGAACGCCGACAGAATGGGTCTGGCGCAACTTCATCAGTTGAGGGGGCGGGTCGGCAGGACGAATCGGCGGGCGTTCGCTTATTTCACCTTCAACCGCGGGAAGGTCTTGACCGAAATTGCCGAGAAACGGCTTAAGGCGGTCAGGGAGTTCACGCAGTTCGGTGCGGGATTCAAGATTGCATTGCGGGACTTGGAAATCCGCGGGGCGGGAAGTGTTCTCGGGGAGAGTCAGTCGGGACATTTATCGTCGGTGGGATATGAAACCTATGTTCGATTACTGGAAGAAGCGGTGAAGTCGGTTGACGGCGGCAGGTCTTCGTCGGACGGTGAAGAATCGCCGAGCGAGGTTGTGTCACAATGTGTCGTAGATGTAAAAGCCGACGCTTTTATTCCCGACGGGTATATATCGAATCAGTCGGGAAGAATCGCCTGTTATAAAAAAATTGCCGAAATCCGCGATGAAGATGATGCAAAAGATGTCGTTTCGGAATTAACCGACAGATACGGTAAAATTCCCAAACCTGTGACCGGGTTGATTCAAGCGGCGCGGATTCGTAACTTGGGCGGGCGTTGCGGAATCAGCGAAGTCAGCCAGAATAAAAACGGGGTGGTGTTCCATTGGCGGCAGAATGTAGCGGAAGAATCATCGGAATCACAATCGGCAAAGATGGAAGGGCTTTCGTATTGGGAACGTCGTAGACTGGAGAAGGGCAATCAAGCGGGGCTTCCTGTGGAGAAGTTGTCGAAACTGCCGCAGAAACTGTTCTCTAAAATGGAATTGAATTTGACCGAACGCCCCGGGGTCACGTTAAAATTGACCGAAAAAGACGATGTCCTCGATATAGTGACGGGTTTTCTTGAGAATTTAGTTGACAATTAGCGTTTCAAAGGGTATAATGAGCAGTAGGGAAATATAGTATGGAAATAAGAAAGGTATGGTTATAATCATGGTTAGAAGAAAAGAAACGGAAATTTTAGACTTTGAGGGTTTGCAGGGAGCTTCGGCACCTGAGAGCGTGACTGTCAGGAATATAGATGAACTGTATGCAAAACTGGAGAAGTCTGAGAGGAATGTTGCAGCCGGTAAAACGATTCCCGCTGAAGTTTTGTTTGAAAAGGTGAGGAAACGGTATGGCTACCGCGGTGTCAAGATGAGAAACTTTTTTTAAAAGGGTTTCGTTATGTTATTATCGGAAATTATTTGATGCTCTATACGATTGATGAAGTGGATTCATTGGTTATTATACACAATATCGTCTATGGCAGACGGGATTTAAATTCAATTTCAACGGAAGAACAAACTTAAAAACAGAAAGGTATGGTGTAAGCGGGAATGAAAGAATTCAATTATAACAAAAGTGAGCGGACTTACGACATAATCTTCGGGGCGGCGGCGATTGCCCTGTCTTCGATTATATCGTTGCTGTTCCTGGTAGCGGGAATACTGTCTATGGCGGCTAATTTGACAACGGGATTAATCGGGAGATTCTTGGGCGGGGCAGTGGCTAATCGGTTGATGGAGCTTTTTCAGGCGCACGCCGGCGATGCGGGCAAGTTGATTATGTGCGGTGCGGCTTTCGGATTAGTGTGGACTGTAATCGGGATTAAAGCGTTGTTGAGGGTACAGCGGGCTAATCGATATGCTAAGATTTTTACGACACAGCCTTCAGGGGTAGGCAGGGTGAAGATTGCCGAAATCGTCAAACAGACCGGGTATACGCTGAAACGTGTGTCCCACGACCTCAATACGCTGAAAAAGCGGGGATATTTCCCTACGATTAACTTCGATTTAGACAACAAGGAAGCGATTTTCGTCGAAAATTCCGAGCCGCTTGTACAAATCGGTAACGAATCGGCAACGGTTTACAAGGAAAACCGTGAAATCCCGCTCGTCCCGATTGCGGCGGCGGTGGTTACTTTAATCTCATTCAGTTTCGGGTGGTGGCTGTTTTCGGTGACTACTGCAATCGGTGCGGGATTGCTTACCACGATGTTTTTTCCGTTGGCGATTTATTTCAGCGAAGTGAAAAGAACCACCCCGAAAATGAAGAAACCGTCGGCTACCGGGAACAGCGATTTAGATGAAGTCCTTGCGGGGATTTACGAGAACAAGAAAGAACTCGTACGGTTGAAGGGGAGTATCGTTTCACCGAAAATCCGTACCCCGCTCGCCGATATAATCCGTGTATCGGAACAGATTTCGCAGTATGTCACCGATAATCCCGAAAAAGCCAAGAGTTTGCGGCAGTTCTGCAATTACTACCTGCCGACGACGGTAAACTTCCTTGCTACGTATGAGGAATTGGAATCTAAGAGCGATAAAGGCGAGAACATCATGGCAACCCTCGCTAAAATCGAGGAGGTTACGGCTAAACTGGTCGATGTGTTCAAGCGGGAATATGACGAACTGTTCGCTGATAAGGTGATGGATATCGAAGCGGAAACGTCGGTCATGAAGGCAATTATAGCAGAAGCAGACGAAAGCAAAAATATTTGAAGTAATTAATGAAATAACTAAAATTAGGAGAATAAACATGGAAAACATCAAATTATCATTCGAAGGGAACGACGAGAACATCGAAATCCCGGATTTTGCGGCAGAAGCGGCAAAATCAGCAGTTGAAGCATTCACGACTTCGGCGGTTTCCGAAACGGAAGAAGCGGCGGCAGAGACTTTTGCGACTCCCGCTACTCCGGCAGCGGAAACTTTCACGACCCCGGCAGTTCCGGCGGTGGCTTTCACTCCGATTGATACGGGGGTGGAAATCATTCCCGATACATCGGCTTTTACCCCGGCAGAGTTAAAGCAAATCGCCGATTTCGCTAAACAAATTGACGTTACGAATTCCACGCAGATGTTAGCTTACGGCGGTGGAGCGCAGAAGAAAATCCAGGGATTTTCCGAGGCTGCGTTACAGAATGTCAAGACTAAAGAGGTGGACGAAATCGGTGAGATGATTACCGGGTTGGTGGTTCAACTCAAGAATTTCGATGCTGAAGATAAAGGCAAAAAGCCGGGACTGTTCAAGAAACAGCGGGATAAGATGGCATTGACTAAAGCGCGGTACGATACCGTTGAAAAGAACGTGGATAAAATCTGCGGCACACTCGAGAATCATAAAATCGTCTTGATGAAGGACGTGGCTATGCTCGACCAGATGTACAACAAAAATCTCGAGTATTACAAGGAACTTTCCATGTACATCATAGCGGGGAGACAGCGGTTGGCTGAAATCGTGGCGGTCGAACTCCCGGAAATCCAACGTAAAGCGACCGAGTCGGGTCTTGCGGAGGATGCGCAGGAAGCGAACAATCTGGCTGAAATGTGCAACCGTTTCGATAAGAAGCTCCATGATTTAGAGTTGAGTAAGACGGTTTCCATGCAGATGAGTCCGCAGATTCGCATGGTTCAGGGTACAAACAACATGATGGTCGAGAAAATCAACTCGTCCCTCGTGAATGTGATTCCCCTGTGGAAGAATCAGATGGTTCTCGCACTGGGAATGGCGCATACCCAATCGGCGATTCGTGCGCAGAAGGAAGTCAGCGATATCACCAACCAACTTCTTCGTAAAAACGCCGACGCATTGAAACAGAACACCATCGAGGCGGCGAAAGAATCCGAACGGGGAATCGTCGATATCGAGACTTTGCGGCACACCAATCAATCGCTTATCACGACTTTGGACGAAGTCTTGCAGATTCAGCAAACCGGTCGCGAAAAACGCCGCGAAGCACAGGTTGAACTGCATAAAATCGAGGAAGAACTCAAGGCGAAACTCCTCGACATTCGTGATGCAGGGAAACCCGCCGTAGTCGAGACTACGGTCGCCGGCGGAAGCGGACTCACGCTTGAGGGATGAAAAGAGGGAGGATAAGATTATGGCTAATTCATCTGAAATAAGAGATACGAAAAAGTCAAACTTATCGTGTCTGTATGCGGTAAAAGTACTCGGCGGGGATATAGATATGGCAATCGTCCAGGCAAGGGCGGCGATGGATAAATCCGATGTCGAGGACGTGGAAAAAGAGTATGAAGAGTTTCTGAAAAAGGGGGATAAGTGAGATTATGGCATTAGCAATCGAAGTCAAAGAAAGGCAGAAACATTTGCTCGGTATTCTGTTGAACGTAAAGAAAGCGAATCCGGGGATAACCGTAATCGGATTGCAAAAGCAAATCGAAGACGCTGTTATCGTCATGGAACCGGAAGATGTGGCTTTAGTCGAGAAAATCGTCGGAGTCAAAGCATTAGAAGAGTGAAGCATTAGAAGAGTAAAGCGAGGAGTGAGATTACGGCATTGGGAATCGAAGTCAAAGAAAGACAAAAGCACCACCTTAAAGGGCTTTTGAACATCAGAAAAGACAATCCCGGACTTCATATAGTCGGGTTAGACAGACAAATCGAAGACGCTGTTATCGTCATGGAACCGGAAGATGTGGCTTTAGTCGAGAAAATCGTCGGGATTAAAGCATTAGAAGAGTGAAGCGAACAGGCGGCGAAACACAACAAAAAGTAAATTGTTCCACGTGGAACACAATTAACTGTATAGCGGAGAAGGGTTTTTCGTGAATTTTCTTGAATCTTACGATGTTATAGTAATCGGTGCGGGCCACGCGGGTTGTGAAGCGGGGCTCGCTTCGGCACGCTTGGGGTGCAGGACTGCCGTGTTCTGTCTTTCGCCCGATACAATCGCGAATCTTCCTTGCAATCCCTGCATAGGCGGTTCCGCTAAAGGACAGATTGTCAGTGAAATCGACGCGCTCGGCGGAGAAATGGGCAAGGCGGCGGATTTTGCTACGTTGCAGTCGCGTATGCTTAATCGGGGGAAGGGGGCGGCGGTACATTCGTTGAGGGTGCAATGTGACCGAGTCGGGTATGGGCTTTATATGAAGCGGGTTCTCGAAGACCGGGAGAATCTGTTCATAAAACAGGGCGAAGTTACGGAAATTCTTGTGGTTGCAGGCGAAGTCGTAGGGGTTCGTACAAGAATCGGTGCGTTTTACGGAGCGAAGGCGGTCATTATTGCAACGGGAACGTATCTCGGCGGGAAAATCCATGTGGGGGAATCAAGCTATGACGGAGCGGCAGACGGACTCGCCCCTGCAATGTTCTTGAGTGATTCGTTGGCGAAAATCGGGATTAAGACCCGACGGTTCAAGACAGGGACTCCTGCAAGGGTGCATAAGCGTTCGGTGGATTTTTCGCAGCTTGCCGAACAGCACGGTGATGAGTCGCCGTTCCCTTTCAGTTTTACCGCAGAGAAAATCCCCGAGAACAAGGTGGTGTGTCACATTACATACACGAATGAGCGAACGCATGAGCTTATTCGTGCGAATCTGCATCGTTCGCCGATGTATTCGGGACGAATCAAGGCTACCGGTGCGCGCTACTGTCCGAGTATCGAGGATAAAATCGTGAAGTTCGCCGATAAAGACCGACATCAGCTTTTTATCGAGCCTATGGGTTTGAATACGTCGGAATATTATCTCCAGGGGTTGTCAAGTTCTCTGCCGGAGGAGGTTCAAACCGAGTTGGTTCGGACAATTCCGGGGTTGGAAAACGCTGAAATCATTCGCCCTGCGTACGCAATCGAATATGATTGCTGTGACCCGACCGAGCTGTTCCCGACGTTGGAATTTAAGGCGATTCGCGGATTATACGGGGCGGGGCAGTTCAACGGGACTTCGGGTTATGAAGAGGCGGCGGCACAAGGTCTTGTGGCGGGGGTCAATGCCGCCAACAAGATTCTTGGCAGGGAAGAATATGTTCCACGTAGAACATCTTCCTATATAGGGGTGATGATTGACGATTTAGTCACAAAGGGTTGTGACGAACCCTATCGAATGTTAACATCTCGTGCCGAGCATCGGCTTTCGATTCGTCAAGACAATGCCGAGGAACGTCTGTGCGAGACCGGGTATGAGCTTCGGCTTTTGGAAAAGGAACGTTATGCCGTGTGGGAGGAAAATTCGGCGGTGATTAGTCGGGAAATGGCGCGGCTGAAGTCGGTAACGGTGAAACCGTCGGAGTTTCCGTCGCTGAAACAAGCGGTGAAGTTGTATGACTTTCTCAAGCGACCGGAAGTGGATTATGCAGAGTTTGCGCCGTCGGATTTTTCGCCCGGTCTTGTGCGGAAAATCGACATTGCGGTGAAGTATGAGGGGTATATTAAAGCGAGTGCCGAGAAGATACGTTCGGCAGACGAGCTGGAGTCAAAGAGGTTGCCGACGGATTTTGATTATTCGCTTGTTTCGGGGTTGCGGTTGGAGGCGCGGGAAAAGCTGAACCTTCATAAGCCGTTGAATCTGGGTCAGGCGAGCCGTATTCCGGGTGTTAATCCTGCCGATGTGACGGTTTTGCTGATTTGGCTTTCGGGAAAATAAAAAAATTCCGTTGATTTCACATCAACGGAATTTTTGTATTAAGTCGCACGATAAGTTGTGATTTACAGCCCCCTGAACATTACGTCGTCGATAAAGATATAATTATCGAGTTGGGCAGGCGGATATGCCCTGATGTTGATTATTGCCGCGACTGCATCAAACGGGGCGGGGCCGAAGACTTTTCTGTAATAACCGAAAGAATCTTGCGGTATACTGCCGGATTCTATAACGATGTCTCCTGCCACAACTTCCGAGCCGTCTTCACGTCGGAAGTATACAATCACTCTCAAAAGTGAGTCGGGATTGTTGGCTTTTGCATAGAACGACAGTTCGTACAGGCAATCCGGATTTATGTCTACGACTTGCAGTAGACTGCTGGTGTTCTTCATTCCCGCTGAGTATCTGCCGGTATGCACGTTTTCCCGGTCGCTGATTTGATACACCGTATAAATCGGGGAAGCACCGCTGCCGACTTCCCAGCCGACGGGGGTCTGCCCGAAGATGGGATTGTTAACGAATTCTTCCATTTCGCCGTTAATCAGCAGGTCTCCCGTCGGCTGACACAGGCAGTCACATTCTCCCGGAGGGCCGGTCGGACCGGGAGGCCCGGTTTCACCGCGCTCACCATCTTCCCCCGGGGGACCGGTCGGGCCGCGTTCACCATCTTCGCCGGGAGGGCCTTGTTCACCCTGGAATCCCCGCGGGCCGCGTTCGCCTTGCTCGCCGCGCTCGCCACGTTCACCATCTTGTCCGGGAGGGCCTTGCTCACCCGGGAATCCTCTTGGGCCGCGTTCTCCCTGTTCGCCTTGTTCGCCGCGTTCGCCTTGTTCTCCTCGTTCACCGCGCTCACCACGTTCGCCCGGTTCACCCGGAATTCCTTGCTCACCCGGGAATCCCCTCGGCCCGCGTTCGCCTTGCTCGCCGCGCTCGCCACGTTCACCGTCTTCCCCCGGAGGGCCTTGTTCACCCTGGAATCCTTTTGGGCCGCGTTCGCCCTGTTCGCCGCGTTCACCGCGTTCGCCGGGTTCACCCGGAGGGCCTTGTTTTCCTCTGAGACCTTGCGGGCCTTGTTCACCCCGTTCGCCTTTTTCACCGGGTTCGCCGGGCTCGCCTTGTTCTCCCTGCGGCCCGTGAGGGCCTTGTTTTCCCGGTTTTCCGGGTTTTCCCGGCGGGCCGGGAGGCCCTTGACAGCAACAACGACATTTTCCGCAGTTGCAATGACTACTGTTCATGCTTGTTTCCCCCTATCAGGTTTTTTAGCATTATATGAATAGGGGTTGAAAAGCGTTACTGTTACTTTAAAGGAATCTTCACGTTATACTCGATGAATTCATCGGTCTTGTTTTTGCGAACCACGCAATCCACCCCTGATTTTTTCATGGAGTCTATCGTGTGGTTGAAGGTGTTGATATACAAAGCCGCCTGACGAACGTAAAAGGATTTCCGAACTTGTTTTTTTGCGGGGCGGTCGATGGATTTCAATGTTTCTTCGATTAATCTGTCCGCCGCCGCCGTGTTCAGGTGGGAAGAACTGATTTTTTCTATCGCGGTAATCCGATATTCCGACGGAAGTTTAAGCAATGCGCGTGCCTGACGTTCGTTTAATCCGTAGCGTAATGCCGCCGACTTTTCTTCGTCCGAAAGCCGAAGCAGTCGCAGTTTGTTGGCAACGGTTGATTGGGCAATGCCGAGTTTCATTGCGGCTTCTTCTTGAGTGATTTTCAGAAACTCAATCAATCGATAAATCGCGAACGCCTCTTCTATATAATTCAAGTCGGAGCGTTGGATGTTCTCCATAATCGCGAACAGAGCCGACTTTTCGGCGGTTGTTTCCATTACGATGCAAGGGACACAGGACATTCCCGCCAGTTTTGCCGCACGAAGCCGCCTTTCACCCGCAATCAGTTCAAAGCGTTCGCTGTTGGAATCGTCGTTCCGACGAACCGTTAACGGTTGCAGAATCCCGTTCTGTTGAATTGAAATCGCCAATTGTGATAATTCATAATCATTGAAAATCACCCGCGGTTGGGATGGATTCGGTATGATTTTCCCCACCTCAATTTCCACAACCTTGTTGAGTACGTTTTTTTCCTCGACCCGTTCCGGGACTAACCTTTGAAAAAAAGCCATTTTTAACCCCCTGTTTCCTACTTGTAGTACTTCTATAAGGGATTATACCATATATATGGGGATTATTCCATAGGATTCTTTGTAAGGTTTACCCGTCTTCTCGGATAATTTGTCGGAGTTTGGCGGGCTTTTCGTATTATTACGAGGTTTCGTGAATCTCCCGACGGAAGCGTGTACTCGATTACGTCCTCGATTTCCCCGCCGAGTGTGGTGAGGGCGGTCGCGGCGCGATGGGTTTCGCAGTCTCCGCCTTTCATAGCAAGGAACAATCCGCCGACCTTCGCGAACGGCAGACAGTATTCGCATAAGGCGGGCAGATTCGCTACGGCGCGCGCCGCGACTATGTCGTACTTCTCGCGGTAAACAGGGGAATGTGATAACTCTTCGCTTCTGCCGGTTATGACTTCTGCATCAACCGCGATTTTGTTCAGCAGGAGTTTCAGATAATCGGTTCGCTTTTGGGAGGAATCCAGCAGAGTCACCGATAAATCCGGGCGGAACAGTTTCATGGGGATACCGGGAAATCCCGCACCGCTGCCTACGTCTATGAGTGAAGTTCGAGCGGCTTTGCCGTGAGGGTCAAGACTTTTGTTGCGGAGTAATATAAACGGCAGAATCGAGTCGATGTAGTGCTTCTCGATGACTTCTTGCGGTTCGGTTATACGGGTGAGGTTGGTGTGGCGGTTGTAGTCCAGCATGAAGCAGGTGAGGGTGTTCAGGAGCGTTTCGTTGCTTTTCAGAAACGCTTCGATTATTTCATTCACGTATTTGATTTTCCTTTGTAGTTACTTTTTTTTAAAAACGCATTATACCATTTTTTTTGAAAAAATTCAAACTTATTCTTGACATTTTTTGCGTAGTCGGTTATACTGGCTATATATGAGAAATGACGGCTTAATCGTTTACGGGAAGAACCCGGTTAAAGAATTACTGGAATCAAGCGGTTCCGGTGGGAGAATCAATACGCTTTATCTGCTCAAGGGCTCAAAATCTCACGGAGAGTTCAGGGCTTTAGCGAAACAGCAGGGCATAGTCGTGAAAGAAGTCGCCGCCGAAAAGCTGAACAGCCTTTCGGGAGGGGAACGTCATGGCGGGGTTGCCGCCGAACTGTCGGCATTAAACGAAAATGAGGGGTATGCGAGTGTGGAAGAGATTCTCGCAGATTCGCCTTGTCCGTTTATATTAATGTGCGACGAAATCGAAGACCCGCACAATTTAGGCGCGCTTATTCGCACTGCCGAAGCGGCGGGCGCAGACGGGGTGATTATTCCCAAACGCAGAGGGGTCGCTGTTACCGGTGCGGTTTACGCAGCTTCTTCCGGGGCGGCGGCGCATATAAAAATCGCAAGGGTGACGAATTTAGTTCATACAATCAAGGATTTGAAAAGCCGTAACATTTGGGTATACGGGGCAGAGTCGGACGGGAGTCCTTATACAGAAGTCGATTTCGGCGGAGGAAAAGGCGTTTGCTTGGTAATCGGCTCGGAAGGACGGGGACTTGGGCGGTTAGTCCGCGAAAATTGTGATTTTATCGTGTCGATTCCTATGCGGGGGCGGGTTAATTCGCTGAACGCATCGGTTTCGGGCGGGATTTTGCTCTTTAATATTGCAAGCAAAATCACGGCAAACACGGCAAACACGAAAGGGTGTGGTTAAAATTAGCGAAAAGTATTCGCTTGACGATATATTGAATGAATATCCGCGTGCAACATCGCCGAAACCGGAAAAGTCCGGGAACGTACCTTTTTCGGACGATGCGGAGTCTTTAACGGCGGAAATCGCGTCAATCGAGAAGCGGCGGGGGTTGGATTTTGAGCCGTCGAAATCGGGAGAGAAATCGACTGAAGTCACGGTGAAGTCAACCCGAACGAAAACCGCTGAGTTCAGTGTTACACAGATTTTGAATGAGGCTTCCGGCAAGGCGGGGAAGTCAAGTAAAACAAGCAAATCCGATTCGGATTTATCGGTTACACAGATTCTTAATGAATCGAAAGGCATAAATGCAGGGACGGAGAATTTTCCCGAAACTTCCGAAACACCGGATAAACCGGTGGAGCTTCAGCGGTTTTCGGCACCGAAAAAGCCGACCGGGAAGTTCAGGAAGTCGGCGGCGGTTGCAGCTAAAGCCGAAGCGCGAAATCAAGCTGAGGTCAAGGCATCGCTCGAGAAAACCTTTGAAGAAATCGTTTCCGGCGATAAATTCCCGATAGAAAAACCGGGAAGACCTACTTATCTTGTTCCCGAATCGGTGAAATCTACGAAAAAATCCGATTCCGACGGTTTGAATGAGGGTTTGGGCGAACAATACGAAAAAGAATCCTTTATAAAAGAAGCGCGATTACTTTCGGAGGACGAGCAACTCTCGCGGGAGGAAGAACTCCTCGAAAAAGAAATGGCGTTAGAAGACCCGTTTGAGTTAATCGACGGGATTAATCCGTATGATGTTCGGAATACGGCTGCGTTGCCGGTTCAAGAGCTTGTTCAAGCACTTAATGAGAAGGAAGAAGCTGAAAATTCCGACAAAAACGGGCAAACGAAAGAATCTGAAATAGCGGCGGTTTCGGGTGATACGAAAGAATCCGATGTGTCGAAAACATCGAAGGGTTCTGCGGCTTCGCATGATTCGCAAGACTCCGAAGAAGGCGTTGAAGAAAGTGTTAAAGAGTTCAAAATTAAGAGCGACAAGAGTAACAAGAATAATTCGGTTTTCTCGGGTTTTCCTTCAAACGCTTCAAAAAAACGCAAGAAAGATTTTACCGAGATTCCGGATTTTAAACCGCCGAGCGATAATTCCGCTTTGAAGGAGTCGATTACCGACAAACTCAAACGCAAGCGACAGTCGGACATTGATGCCCGCCGTACGCTGACGGTTGATACGCTTTCGTCGGTTGTGCCCGGGAAAGGCAAACCCCTCCCCGCGAAACTGAACATCGATTATAAGAAACAGATTATACAGGATTCTTCCTTGTTGCCGACCTCTGACCTGCAACTCAAACAGATGGAAGAACGGGAGATGGCAAAGAAAAAGAAACGGAAAATCCGCGATTTTATACTCGAAGATATCGAAGACGACGATGATGATTTCTACTATGAAGAAGAACAGGCGGACGAGTATGACGGCTACGATTCGAGCGGGCAAATCTGGGCCGACTTAAAGGAATCTCACAAGGGATTGCGGTGGCGGTTTGCGATTTTGTTTCTGCTTACCGCGGGGACGGTTTTCCTCGCTTTTGTACATGATTTAGGCAAGGGTAATGCAGGACTCCGTTATGAAATCACGACGGCGTTGTTCGGTGCCGATAATTTGAGCAGTTATGCGTCGGCGATGGTTTACGCTAACCTCATTGCAGGGGTTGCGGGGATATGTATCTGTTCGGGGGTGGTTCTGCGCGGATTCAAGAATCTGTTTTTCGGGAAAGCCGATTGCGACAGTGCCTGTGCCATTCCGATTGTCTTGACCACCGTAGCGACAATCGCGCAAATCACCGAAAAAGGCAGTACCAACTTCGTGGAGCAGAACAATGCCCACGTTTACGTGAGCGTCGCACTGGCGGGACTGTTGTTCAACACGCTGGGAAAAATGCTCATGATTGTCCGGGCGAAAAAGAACTTCGGATTTATTTCGGGGGATTCTGTCAAGTATTCGGCATTCATGCCGAATACAAATGAAGATGTCGAGGCGCGCGGTTTCACCAAGAATATACTTGATTCCCCGCCTGCACCGGTGTTTTTGCGAAAGACCGAGTTTCTGACCGATTATCTTAAGAACAGTTATTGTGTAGACTGGGCAGATTTGATTTGCCGAAAACTTGTTCCCTTATCGGTAATCCTTACGATTGTAATGGGGATTGCATCGTTTTTCCTGCCTTTCGGGAATCAGCAGTTGAGGGGAGATATTCGTTGGGCTGCGACTGTGATGGGTGTGTTTTCGACGGTACTCGCGCCTTTCTCGGTTATGTTTCTCGTGAATAATCCGCTGTTGAAAGCGGCGAAAAGCCTTTCGAAGAGTGAAGCCGTGGTCATGGGTTATACGGCGGCGCACAAGTACTCCCAAGCGAACGCGGTGGTGGTGGATGCAAACCTGCTTTTCCCTGCGGGGAGCGTGAAGTTCCTTAACGTCAAACGCTGCCAGAAGCCGAATGCGATTAACACGGTTCAAATAGAAGAATACATGGTTGTCGCGGCGAGCCTGGCGATTAAAGGCAATTCCATCATGTCGTCGATGTTCAACGATATAATCAACAACGATTCCGACGTACTCTGCAAAATCGAAAACTGTATCTATGAGGTCAATATGGGTCTCATGGGGTGGATGGGTTCGAAGCGAGTGATGTTGGGTAATCGCGACCAGATGAAACATCATGGGGTGAGTATCCCGGACGAGGCAACCGAAAGCAAACATTGTCCCGAAAACGGTGACGTAGTCTATCTCGCAATCGGGAGTGAGGCTGTGGCGATGTTCTTTATAGAAGTCATAGCTAATCCGGCGGTGAGAAACGCCGTACGCGAACTCGTCGCGAATGATGTCGCACTGGCGGTAAAGTCAAAAGACTCCCTCGTTACGGCGGCGAAAATTAATGAGGTCTTCGGGTTGGAGGTTGAGCCGGATATAACACGGGTGCGGGTTCTGCCTTTCGACCAGCATAACAGCTTCGACGATTATTCTCGCTACACTTCCCGCGGGAATTCCGAGATTGCCTGTAACGGAACTTTTACGTCCTTCGCGAAGGCACTTATTACGGCGAAAACGCTTATTCGTGATATGATGGTGACTTCTGCTTTGATGTTCGTGTCGGTTTTTGTCGGCGGAATGTTGGGAATCGTGTTTACCGCCGCAACCGCAACAGGATTAATGTCGGCTTCTGTCGTAACGGTTTATCATCTTGTATGGCTTGTCATCATATTAATTCTACAGGGACTGCGACGATATTAGAAAATCGGGGTTTAAAAAGCAATTTGATTTGCTTTTAAATAAAAAGTTTTATTGGAGGTCTATTCTATGTATTCGTGTTCAAATTGCGGGAATGATTTAGCGGCAGACGGACTCTGCCCGGCTTGCGGAACTGCACACAGTCTTCCCGAGCCGGTTGCACAGCCGACACAACCGACACAGGATTTCTACGCACAGCCGGGGCAGGAATTTCAACAGCCTTACGGAGGGCAGACTGCCGGATTCGGCGAATCCGCACAATCCGCGCAATCTCCCGAGCCTACCGGGCTTACCGGAGGAAACGGATTGGTTCAATTCGAGAATGGTGACGCAGTGGTTTCGTTGAACGGCGGGGCGAAGAAGGTCAAGGTGTTCGTCATTGTGGGCGCGATAGCGAGTCTGCTGATGATTGCGTTTATCCTGCCGTGGTACACACTGGAAGCCGAATATTGGATTAAAATGTCTTTTTATAGCGACAGCGATACTTTAAGGGAAACAGGAAACGGGTTCGAGTTTGTTTTCGGGGACAGTTCATCGGGATTATTCCACCTTCTGCTGTTTGTGATTCCTGCGTTTATAGGGGCGATTGTTTCCGGCAAGATTGAGGCTATACAGGAGAAAGCGAACGCTTTCGCCGAAAAGATTTGGCTTGTTTTAGCGGGCGGATTCGGTTTGGGATTAATTCTCCAGTGTGTTCTTCACTCTGCGATTAGTTCTGAAGTGAGGGCAATCTTAGGTGACGCGATTTCCGCGTTCGAGGCCTTAGTTGAAATTGCAGGGAAGGATGCCGGCGGGGTTTCGGCATCGGTCAGCCCTTCGATTGGGTGGTTTCTCGCGATTATTTTGAATATAGTAGGAGCAGGAATCTGCGCTTACTGTTATATGCAACAAAAAAAGATTCAAGAGGAGGTAAACAGAAGATGAATTATTCATGTTCTAGATGTGCGACAAGTTTAGGAGCAGATGGAGTCTGCCCCGCCTGCGGAACTCCGCACAGTATTCCCGCGCCGCAGCCGGTTCAGCCGGTACAACAACAACAGGTTCAACCACAAATGCAACAGCCGATGTATCCGCAACAACCACCGATTCAACCGCAAATGCAGCAACCGATGTATCCGCAACAGCAGGTACAGCAGCCGTTTGTGCCGCCCACCCCAACGGTTCAAAAGGGTGATTTCTGTCAGAAATGCGGTACGCAGTTGAACGCGATGAAGACCTGCCCTTCCGGGTGTGTGATTGCCGGTTCCGGCGGTGGCGGAGACTTCATTAACAAGACTTTCGATGTGAGCGGGGAAGACGACGCCAAACTGGTTTTCGGTCAGACGAAGGTAAAAGTGCCGATTATAATCGCGTCTTTAGGTATAATCGCGACGATTATGTATTTTCTGCCGTTTTATTTCATTTCGGAGTCGTTTGGCGGACAGTCGATGTCGTTTGAGGTTACCGGGGCGCAGTTGACTTTCGGCGTAAAAATGCTCGGTATGAAAGTCGCAAGCGGAAACATCCTGACAATCTTCCACATTATTATTCCGTTGGCATTGACATTTGCGGCTATGCTGAAAACAAACGTTTTGCAGGACAAAGTCAAGATTCAAAAATTGAACGGTAATTATTTTAAAGCCCTCACTGCAATTTCAGCGGCGGGAATCGGTGCGTTGATTCTTCTTGCGGCAGTCGGCTCGGGTAATGAAATGCTGAAAGAAATGAGCATCGGTGTCGGATACATTATATCGATGATTGTTTACGTGTTGAGCGGAGTAATCTCGTTCTTCTGTATGCAAAAGACCAAGTAAATCAAAAAAAGTTAAAGTTTTGGCAAAATCTGCCGATATAATAACTGAATAGAGTCTTTGTAATTAGGGGATTCTCCCCCATTTTAAAAGGGGGGTTGGGGGATTCTCCCCCATTTTAAACAAAAGGAGGGAAACGGCATGGCTACAATTAATAATATGATTTCGGGGAACATCTCAAGTTTGGGGGCTATCAGGAACGCTTCGCAAGAACAAGCGCGTGAGCTGAAAAATCAGTACAAGAGTGAAGAAATCGATTCGAAAGAATATCGCGAGAAAATGACCGCGCTTAAAGACCGTGAGGTTGATGCACGTAATATGGCGATTTCTGCGGGAATCAACGCCGCGAATAATGCGTCGGGGCTTTTCGGATATTTGAACCACGGCGGAAATTTCGGTGGTAATCAAGGAATCTGGGGGAGCGGCGTGTTCAGTGGGGCTGATTCTGCTGTATTCATTGGGGCGCGGAGTGAACTTTCGACTTTGCAGGCACTCAATTCCGCAAGAATCGGCATTGAGAATCGTGCGCGTACCCTTGTGGGCGAAATCGGCAGAGACCGCGCGCGCGGAATGGACGTTTCCGACAGACAGGAAGCGTTATCGAACCTCACCGGAAACCTCGACATTCTCAACAAGAATTTGAGTGGTTCGATTGATAAGGCATTAGCAACCGGAAACAAAGACGGCAAGTTTGTTGACGTTGTCGGTCGGATTAGAGATTCCCTCGCCGATAAGAAGGTCGCGGCGGTTGATTCCGATGAGGACGGCGATGATGAGGCGAGCGTTGCGGAAAAAATCGCGAAAAACGCTAAGTCGGAGTATGCCGAAAGCACCAACATTCTCAACGATGAAGAGGTTGAATCGGCAAACACCACACCGGAGTCGGCATTGGAAATGGGGGTCACTCCCGCTAATGCGTAGGTGATTAAAAACTGATTTAAAAGGGCGACTGTGGTCGTCCTTTTAAAATTATTAGACAAAATAAAATTTTTCTTGACAAATGAGATGAGATGTAGTATTATTAACTGTATATCATTAGTCAAGTTCTTAAAAATGCTTAAAAAGTCAAAAAAAGGGAATCCCAAAGTAAGGAGAGCGTTCAATTGTATTTAGGAAGCGTAAGGTTTTTCAAACATTTAATTCTGTCGGTCGTCGCGCTCTTCGTGATTGTGCTGCTCATCTTGGCGATTTCACTGTCAGCCGAAAACGCCGATTTAAAAAAACAAATTGAGTCTTTGGGGGAAAATGTTCCGACTAATCCGAATCAGACTACTCCTGCGGTGACAACCGGGGCGGAACCTTCCGGGCAGCAGACCATTTCTAATTCGACTACTACTCCGGTGATAACTACTCAACCGCCGCCGTCGTGGCCGCCTGTTCCCTCCGGGGAATATGCCGAGCTTTTTCCGGACTTGTATGCCGAGAACGACATTTCCGGGGTGGAATACATTGAGGATTCAAACTATATCTATTTCACGTTCGATGACGGTCCGACCAATACGACCTTGACGGTTCTGAACGAACTCCAAAAGTACGGGGTCAAGGCGACTTTCTTTGTCGTGCCGAAGGAATCTACCGCGCATTTGCTGAAACGCGTTCATGAGGCGGGACATTCGATAGGGGTTCACAGTTTCAGTCACGATTATCCGGTGATTTATTCAAGTGTGGAGGCATATCTGGCGGATTTCAAGTTGGCGCGGGATTTGATTTATGAGCAGACGGGGGTTAAGACGGATTTTTTCCGATTCCCCGGGGGAAGTGTTAACGATTATAATCGTGAGACGCGAGACGAAATCATAGCTGAAATGACCAGGCGGGGATTCGTCTACTTTGACTGGACGGTGGAGAGCGGGGATATAGACGGTGCTTCATGGGACAGAATGTACGGAACGATTCGCGCGAAGGTGGCGGAAAATGCCGAGAACGGTCGGCGTTCGATAATTTTGTTTCACGATACGGCAACTTCCGGATATATGACTTGGGTTATAGACGATTTAATCGAGGATTTTCAAGCTAATCCTAATGGGTATGTCTTCGGTCAGATTGACGGGAATACACGACCTATGCAGTGGTAAGCAAAACAAGAGCTCACGGGTCGGCGGCTTCGCCGTCGAGCAGGTGAGCTTGACGATGCGGCAGCAAAACAACAAGAGCTGAAATAACTATATATTAAAATAACTATATAAGAGGAAACGAAATGGGAATTAAAGAGAATTTTAATCAAGCGGTGAGGGAACTTACGGGAATGGGCAAGAATCCCGGCGGTGATAAGGCTTCGACTTCGGTTGAGGGGCTTCGTCGTGCGGTAGAAGACGATTCGACAGGTTCGGGTCGGCCGATTACGCTTGATTCTAAACCGGTCAGTGATTTTGATTTAGATGCCCTGAACGAGAATCCCGTGGTGAGACCTATGCCGCGGGTCGGTTCGGAGGAATCGCAGGCAGGTATAGATGCCGATTCAACCCCGGCGGCGGAAGCGTTTTTCGCCAACCGGGAAACCCCGACTGCTAATCCGGTTAATCCTTCACGAACCGCTGAACAGCCCTCCGCCCCGACTTCTTTGTTTGGGCAGCAACCGGGATTCAGCCGTGACGGGGTTCAGCCTGTGCCGCAAAATGCGGGAGGATACGGCAGTTTTCAGCAACAGTCTCCGTTCATGAATCAGGGTTATCCTTCTGCGCCGGCATCACGTTCGAGCAGGGGGGAAGACCATGAACTCACGGTGATTTCGCGCAATACGGTCATTGACGGGAATATACGTTCGTTTGCGAACATGAGTATCGACGGTGATATTAAGGGCGATGTCGAAACCAGTAAAGATATAGACCTGAACGGTAAAATCGTCGGAAATGTTACCTGCAACAATGCCATGATGCACACCTCCCAAGTTCAGGGGAATATTCGCATGAAGGGCAACATCAGCATGAAGAGAGATACCCTGTTAATCGGTGATTTGATGTCTACTTACGCCGAAATCAACGGTAAAATCAAAGGGAATCTCGATGTTGTGGGCAAAGCCGACTTAAAAGGCGATGCGGTAGTTTTCGGGGATATAAGTGCGTCCACCATTACAGTGGAAGATGGTGCGATTATTCAAGGATATGTAAGCACAACTTTCTTGAATAAAGAAGAGAGCCGCAACCTCTTCCCGGATACAGTGGTAATCGAGGAGACGGAGAGTTCGCGTGCATAAAGAACAAGGTAGAGTGTGTATATGAATAAATTCGATGTGATAATAATTGGGGGAGGCGCTGCCGGGTTTGCAGTCGCCTCTTTCTTAAACGGCAATGGCTACAAGAAAAACGTACTCATAATTGAGAGGAACGCAAAATCTATGCGGAAACTCGCCATTACGGGGAAGGGTCGCTGTAACCTGACTAATCATTGTGATAACGAGACTTTGTTCGGCAATCTGATTAGGAATCCTGCATTTATGCGTTCAGCATTGGCGCGGTTTTCGCCGTCCGACACGATGAAGTGGTTCGAGGGAATGGGGGTTCCGCTTAAAGTCGAGCGAGGAGGGCGGGTGTTCCCGGTTTCCGACAACGCTTTCGATGTGGTTGATGCGCTTCGTCGTGCAGCAGGCACGGCGAAGGTTGTGCATAATCGGGTGAATCGTCTGATATACTCTTTAACTCCGGAAATTCCTGCGGAATTTCCTCCGCAGGGCGAGCAAAGCTCGCCCTTTGGCACTCCGTTATACCGTTTTTCTTCGAAAATCGGTATAACTCCGGAAATTCCTGCGGAATTTTCGCCGCAGGGCGGGCAAATCCGGGGTGTGGGGTGTGAAAACGGTGAGGAATACTATTCGGAAAATGTGGTTGTCGCAACCGGCGGAATGTCTTATCCCGCAACCGGTTCAACCGGTGACGGATATGAATTGGCGCGGCTTGCGGGACACTCGATTAGTCCGCTTAAACCTGCGTTGGTTCCGTTGGAAACGATTGAGGATTTTTCGGCAATGTCGGGTTTGACACTCAAGAATGTTAAACTCACACTCAAAAAAGGGGAAAAATCGATATATTCCGAGCAGGGGGAAATGCTGTTCACGCATTTCGGTGTGTCGGGGCCGCTGATTTTGACGGCGAGTTGTTACATGGATTCCCCACCGGAAGAGTACACGTTGTCAATCGACTTCAAGCCCGCTTTAGATGAGCGTACACTCGATGCGCGGATTCTGCGGGATTTCGCCGAGAATAAGAATAGGCAGTTCAAGAACTCTTTATCGGGACTTCTTCCCGAAAAGTTGGTTGATGTGTTCGTTGAGGGTTCGCGGATTGAACCGTTTAAGCAAGTGAACGCTGTTTCTAAAGAGGAACGCCGCAGATTGGTTTCGCTTTTCAAGGCGTTTCGGTTAGGTGTGAAAGGCTTTCGCCCGATTGAAGAGGCGATTGTCACCGATGGCGGGGTTTGTGTTCGGGAGATATCGCCTAAAACAATGCAGTCGAAATTAGTGAAGGGGTTGTATTTCGCAGGAGAGGTTGCAGATGTTTTCGGATTAACGGGAGGGTTTAATTTGCAGATTGCATTTTCGACTGCGTATGCGGCGGCAATGAGTATTAATCAAATATAAGTGATTGTGTCAAATTATGTTCAGTAAGATTGGAAATATTTTTTTGGAAGCTATTGACACTCGAAATACGGCATGGTATAATTATATAGCAGTTCCGCTTGACATTCGGAAATCGGACTGCTATACGACAGCGGCAGAGTCGCGACTTGATATAGTATATTCTAACATAAGAAAGAGAGGTTGACGTTATGAAAAAAGAATTAAAGCTGACGATTGTGATTTCAGCGACCCTGGCTGTTTCCCTGATAGTGACAACGTTTTTTTTGATTGGTCGTTCTCGTCAAGAACCTAACGGCTTCTTTCTCAGGGGGGAGGATGGTGTTTTAATTCCCGCTACAATAGATGAGGATAATCCGTTTGTGATGAAGGTTGGTAAGTATATCCATACCTCAGGCGATGAAACCAACTATATTGAGATTTTTGATGATTCTACTTTACAAATCTTTGGTTACAGTAATTTTCAAGCAATCTTTGAGTTTAATGGTGAGCGTTATTTGCGGTATGTCGAGGAAGGGAAGATGACCCAAGAAGAGTATGACGCTATGATTGAGGAATGGAAAGCGGAGTCCGAGCAGTTTAATCAAAGGCGTTCGTTTTGGGTGAATCAACATTTTGAATCACTTATATTCGGTGAGCAGACAACGCAGGGAAGCGGACCGGGCATGAGTACAGAGGATAGGGGAAATACGATTGTCATAAACGATGACAACAAGTACGTATATGCAGGGTAGAGTCGTTGAGCAGCTCTGTGAAAGTATAATTTCAAACAGCGGGAGAGAAGTCTTCCGCTGTTTTTTAATAAACTCTTGCATTATTCGGCGGTTTATGCTAGAATGTAAGGTAACACCGCAGGGCAAGCCCTGCACCCTTACTTTCAATAAAACAAAGGAGCGTTTCTCATGAACATCTTTTCGGACAGAATGTCTTCACTCCAACCATCGGTAATACGCGAAATCTTTAAATTCACGGCTGACCCGAGCGTAATCAGCTTTGCGGCAGGGAATCCCGCACCGGAATCTTTCCCGGTGGAGACGGTTCAGCGACTTACCGCCGACATTCTGCGGGAAAACCCTATTGCGGCGTTGCAGTATTCGGTGTCGGAGGGGTATACACCTCTGCGCGATTGGGTAAAGGCAGATTTAGCCAAGAAAGGCATTTTCAAGCAGGGTGACGATGATGTCTTGATTACTTCCGGCGCGCAGCAGGTGATGGAGGTCATGACGAAACTCATCTGTAATGAAGGGGAGACCATAATCTGTGAGTCGCCGTCGTTTATCGGTTCGCTGAACGCTTTTCGTTCGTATAAAGCGAAGCTGGTAGGCGTTCCTATGGACGATGAAGGTATTGAACTCGACAAGTTGGAATCGGCATTAATTAACAACCCGAAGACGGCGTTCATATACTTAATCCCTAACTTTCAGAACCCGACCGGTAAGACCATGTCGCTCGAACGTCGGAAAGCCGTCCTTCAATTGGCGGAACGTTATAAAGTCCTGATTGTTGAGGATAATCCTTATGGGGATTTGCGTTTCGCGGGGGTGGAAATTCCTTCTTTGAAAGAGCTTGATACGAATCGTCATGTTGTTTATGCCGGCAGTTTCTCGAAAACCCTTGCGCCCGGTCTTCGTGTGGGGTTCATGTGCGGTGCGGAAAATATCACGCAAAAGGCGGTGGTGTGTATTCAGGCATCAACCGTCCATACGAGTATACTTGCGCAGATGCTTACGTATAAATTCGTGAGTGAAACGAAATTCGATAAGCATATAAAGAATCTGCAGTTTCTTTATAAAGAAAAGGCGAAACTTATGTTGGATTCACTCAAATTCAAAATGCCGATTTCGGTTGATTTTACCGAGCCGGAAGGCGGTCTGTTTATTTGGGGGACTCTTCCCGAGGGTAGTGATATGCTTGCGTTCTGCAAGAAGGCAGTCGCCGAAAAGGTCGCGGTTGTTCCGGGGAATGCGTTCTTGGTGAAGGAGAGCGAACCGTGTTGTTCGTTTAGGTTGAACTTTTCCGCACCGTCCAACGAACAAATCGAGAAAGGGGTTGAAGTCTTATCGAGGGTCGCGAAAACGATGTTGGGGTAGTACAGTATTCTGAAATTCCTGCATTTGCTTATGAAAACAGTTATGAGCAGACAAAAGCACACTTCGCGGAGGCGGTCAAAGGCTATGAGAATGACCGAAAATTTCCGTTTCTTTGGATTAGTCTGTATGATATAGTAACGAGTCTGGCAATTTTCGCTACGGTTGTGTATTCCGGGTTGATTTTCCAAGCGTGGCGGTCGCCGTCTGCTTTCATGGTTGTTATGTGGGCGATTGTGATGTTTTCTACGGTTAATTCGTTCTTTAAGATACCCCGACAGGTACGAAAAGAGCATAAGGCTGCAGTCGCCAATAATAACGGAGGAACACCGATTTATACCGTGCGATTTGGTGAAAAAGTTGAGCTTTTGGAGTTCGGGCGTACATTGACGCTCCCTTACAGTGATTTCATTTATTTTTTAGAGAAAAAAGGGCTGTTTTATCTCTGGACCGATAGAAATACGTATATCTGCGTTCGCAAGGATTCGTTTACTGTGGGTGAAGCCGAGACGTTCCGGACTTTTATCGAGGAGAGGGTTGCGGATTTTCAATTGAGCAAAAGGAAATTCAGCCGAAAAGTCATAAGGTGGAATTCGCCGCAGCTTATCATCTCGACTATATTTACGGTAATATTTGCGGTTTGGGTGTTGGGTTATATAGTACCTTATGCGAATTCGAGAGGGCAGACAACAACCCTCGTCCAACTCATAAACAATTATTGGGATAGCGAGCTTGAGACAATCAGGTCGGTTAAAATCGAGAATGGGGCGGTGGTGTTTTCTACCGATGATTATGACGTTTATGCGAGTATTCTTCGTGAAACGGCGGGGAAGTATCGCATTGCCGACGGACACTATTATCCCGACATTGTTGAGTATTCGAGAGATGACGGCGAATTGTTTGAATCTAAAGGGGAACTGCTGTCTTTCGGGTACGGCAAAGAAGCGGTGGTCTATGGGGTCGCCGATGTTCGGTGGTGGGAGAGTAACACTCATGAACCAGAGCGTCAGAAGTACACCATTGTTCGGTTTAAATGCAGAGGGGAAGAGTACGTTTTGTATTATCGAATAACAGTTAATGAGAATTTCCCGGTTGAGGAGGTTTAAATGAATCTTCTTGAAATGACTGCGGCTTTGAAACAAGCCGGAATCGAAAATGCGGTAAATGAAGCGAATTGGATTATCAGATACGTCATGCTTTCACAGCAGGAGGAAGTTGTTCGGCGAAGAATCGCCGGGGAACCGCTTCAGTATCTCTTGGGTGAGTGGGAATTCTACGGTTATCCCATCAAAGTCGGGCCGGGAGTGCTGATTCCGCGGCAGGAAACCGAATTGCTGGTCGAACTCGTTGACGAATACTTTCGTGATGGTGGTGACGGGCTTGTTTTCGATTTGTGTTCGGGTTCGGGCTGCGTGGGAATCGCAATCGCAAAAGAGACCGGGCGGGACGTTATGGCGTTCGAAAAGTCCGACGAGGCGGTGGCTTATCTCCGCGAAAATACACGTTTAAACTGCGTTCAGCATAAGGTGATTTTGTTTCATCGCGATATCCTTGATGAGGAATACGTTTCGGGGGTGTTGGGATTCATTCCCGAACACCTGCGGGAAAAACTGCTGATTGTAATCAACCCGCCGTACTTATCGAAAGAGGAAATCTTGACACTCCAAAAAGAAGTGCGTCACGAACCTATGATGGCGTTGTTTGGCGGGGGGGATGGGTTGGAATTCTATCGGGACTTCTTCCGGGTTTGGCGCGAACAGTTGAGGGAATCGCGGTTGTTCGCCTGTGAAGTCGGTTTCGGACAGGCGGAAGCGGTCGCCGAGATGTTCGAGGAAATCGGGTTGAATCCGCAGATTCGCGAGGATTATAACGGAATTGAACGAGTTGTGTATTCGGTGAGGGAGGAGTTTTAAAGTGTCATTTTTGGGGAAAGTAAAAGATTCAATAAAGTTTTTCTTAACCTTTATAATCAAGAATTACAGAGGGGTTTGGTTCTTGGGGTTGGTGGTTACTTTCAGTATATTCGTTTTTGGGGGATTTAAACCGGAAATTAGTTTTGGTTCTTTAAATAAGGACAACATAATTTTCTGCACCTGGATTGTTCTGTTGTTTATCCCGTTGATTAAAGATGTTGATATAGCAGGGGTTTTAAAGCTATCAACAAAAGACGGGAAGAAAGAGGCTGTTCCGATAAGAAACGAAAAGGAAGCATTACAGAATTCGATAAAATTTGATGTTCATAATAATTTTGAACCATTTAATAAATCTGAGATGTTTTCGGCTATGAACGTTAGCCAAGGAGGAGAAGAAAATGAATAATTATAATTATTTAAATTTGATGCAGACGAATCTTAAGGCTTTGATGAATGTCATAGATAAAGGGATTGAGTTGTTAGAAAAAAATGCCGGAGACGATTACTTTAGTTTTTGGATTGATTATGCCCAGAATATCCTCGGGATTATTGAAAGCCAAATGAATTACAGATTTACAAGCGATTTTTTCACGTCGATTCCATACGGCTTTCGATTTTCGAGTGTTGATAGGTTCAGCGTAGCTATAAGGAAGCTTATGGAATATTACCGTACTCTATCATTCGATTATCAACGTCACTCACACGAAGTCCGGAATCCGCCCCAACAGCAAGCGTGGCATTAAATAGCCCCCACCGATTCATTTTTTAAAATTATAAAAATTTAGGAGAATAAAAATCATGGCTAAAGCAAAAACACTCAAAATAGCACCGACTAAAGCGGTAGGCGAAGAAAGGCAGAAGGCGTTAGCGTCGGCGATAGCGCAAATCGAAAAAGATTTCGGTGAAGGCGCGGTAATGTTTATGAACTCTAAAGCGAAAATGAACGTGGAATCAACCCCGACAGGTTCGCTCAATCTTGACCTTGCACTGGGAATCGGCGGATTGCCGCGAGGACGAATCATAGAAATATACGGGCAGGAATCCGGGGGGAAAACCACCGTTTCGCTCCATGCAATCGCCGAAGCGCAAAAGTTGGGCGGAACAGCGGCATTCGTGGATGTGGAACACGCACTTGACCCGGTTTATGCGAAGAAACTCGGTGTAAATGTGGACGAACTCATTGTGTCACAGCCGGACACCGGTGAACAAGCACTCGAAATCATGGAGCGGCTTGTGCGTTCGGGGGCGATTGATGTAATCGTACTCGACTCGGTTGCGGCGATGGTGACGCGTGCGGAAATCGAGGGTGAAATGGGGGATTCTCACGTTGGACAGCAGGCGCGGCTTATGTCGGCGGCTATGCGGAAGCTTACCAGTATCATCTCGAAAACCGGGACTGCGGCGATTTTTATCAATCAGGTGCGGGAGAAAATCGGCGGCTACGGAAATCCCGAAACTACACCGGGCGGTCGTGCGTTGAAATTTTATGCGTCGGTGCGAATCCAGGTGAGCAAGTCCAGCGATAAAATCATGAACGGAAGCGAACAAATCGGGGTGCGGACCAGGTGTAAAGTTGTCAAAAACAAGGTTGCACCGCCGTTCAAGACTTGTGAGTTCGATATGATATATGGTTTGGGCATTTCGAAGGTCGGGGAAATCCTCGACTTAGGTGTGGATTTGGAAATCGCCAAGAAAAGCGGGGCGTGGTTCTATTACGGTGATATGCGGCTGGGTCAGGGGCGCGAGAACGCAAAACAATACCTGCTTGACAATCGGGATTTGATGGAGGAAATCGAGACGCGAATTCGCGAGAAGTCGGACGAGGTTGAAATGGAGGAAGAACCGGGCGAGGATTCTCCGGTGGTTGATGTTTCGTCGGCTTCTGTGCCGGAACCCCCTGCGAAAAAAACGGCAAAGAAATCGAAAAAGGCGGCTATACTTATAGAAGGCGAAGAAGATTTCGAGGAGTTTTCTCCCGATGAGTTGTAGGAGGGTTATTCTCCATGATTAATACAAACACACCGAAAATCGGGCTGGTCTCATTGGGATGCCCCAAGAATCAGTGCGATGCCGAGTTAATGCTCGCCGCAATCGCGAAGGCGGGATATAAATTAGTCGCCGAACCGGGACTTGCCGATGTCGTAATCATCAACACCTGCGGATTTATTCAATCGGCTAAAGAAGAAGCGATTGAGGAAATCTTTGAGGCGATTTCCCGCAAGAACGACGGGATTAACAAGAAAATCATTGTTACCGGTTGCCTTTCTGAGCGATATAAACAGCAATTAGCCGATGAATTCCCCGAAGTTGACGGAGTCCTCGGTATCGGAAAAAATGCCGACATTGTGAAAGTTATCGAATCGGTACTTCTTAAAGGGCATCAAGTTTGTGAGTTCGGTGACGTTTCGGGGCATAGTATGGAGGGTGAACGCCTGCTCACGACCCTCCCGCATTATGCGTATCTGCGAATAGCGGACGGTTGCGACAATCGTTGTACCTACTGTGCGATTCCGTTGTTCCGCGGCGGTTTCCGTTCCCGCACAATCGAAAACATAGCGGAAGAAGCCGAAAACCTCGCCCGGGATGGCGTACGGGAGCTTATTCTTGTGGCGCAGGACGTGACAAATTACGGAAGTGATTTGTACGGTAAAATCGAATTAGCGAAATTATTGAAACGGCTGACCGAAATCGACAAAATAAAGTGGATTCGTCTGTTATACTGTTATCCACATCGAATAGCTTCCCTGCCGGAACTGGTGGAAGTCATTCGTGATGAGGAGAAAATCGTCAAGTACTTAGACCTGCCGATTCAGCATTGCAACAGCGAAATCCTGAAAAATATGAACAGAGTCGGAAGTGGTTCGGAGTTGGCGGAATTAATGGACAAGCTTCGCCGTGAAATTCCCGGGATAGTACTGCGGACAACCCTTTTAACAGGATTCCCCGGTGAAACCGAAGAACAATTTACCGAATTGGCGGAGTTTGCGCATAAAATCCGGTTTGAACATCTGGGGTGTTTTGCTTATTCGCCGGAAGAAGGTACGGCAGCCGCTGAAATGCCCGACCAAGTCGATGATGATGTGAAGGCGCGCCGTAAAGAAGTTATTGAGGAACAGCAGGCAATTCGGGTGGGTGAATGGCTGGATTCTCTCATAGACGGTGAGTTTGAGGTGGTTGTCGAGGGATTCGACCGTTATCTCGGTTTTGATGAAGAAGTCCCTGATGAATCACAGACGCAAAAAGGCAAAAGCGGGGTTTATTTCGGGAGGACGTATATGCAAGCCCCCGAAATCGACGGAATGGTTTATTTCACGGTTGAAACAGATAAAAAACCTGTAATCGGGGAGTTCGTGAGGGTGAAAATCACCGACGTTCTCGATAATAACCTGATAGGAGTGATGCTGTAATGAATCTTGCTAATAAACTCACCGTGTTTCGGGTTATACTGGTACCTGTTTTCGTTGCTTTCCTGTCGATTAGTGCAATCCCTCACAATTTGGCGATTGCGTTGGGGGTTTTCGTAGTGGCGAGCCTTACCGATTTCGCCGACGGCTATATAGCGCGGAGTCGTAATATGATTACGGAGTTCGGTAAGTTCATAGACCCGATTGCCGATAAAATCCTGGTTAATGCGGCGTTGGTCTGTTTTGCGGGGTTGGGTTGGATTCAAGCCTGGACGATTGCGGCGATTCTCGCGCGGGATTCAATCGTTTCGGCGGTGAGACTGGCGGCGGTTCAAAGTAAAGAAAAGGTGGTGATTCCCGCACGGGCTTCCGGTAAGGTGAAGACGGCGGTTACTATGCTTTCCCTTTGCGGAATCATGCTCCTGTGGATTTTAGCCGATTACGGTGTAATCACCTATCATCAACAGATTTTCGTAAATCCCGATGGTTTTTCGGCGGCTTTTTCAGAGTTGACAATCAATGACCCCGGTTTGATTCTTCGGCCGGTCGGAAACGCGGCTATGTACGTCTGTGTTGCCCTGACACTGTATTCGGGCATGCAATATGTGTGGGATTCCCGCAAAATCCTGGCAAAAATCCTGAAAGATAATTGAAATTTAGGAATTAATAAGAAGCTATATGAATACGGCTTCTGAGAAAGTATTAGGAGGTCACTATGAATCTATTCTGTACCCAATGCGGAACTAAACTGGGGGAGGGTTCTATCTTCTGCACCCAATGCGGGACTAAACTATCCCCGCCGATTTCCGAGCCGCCCTTCGGTGAAATCGCCGCACCCATTACCGTTGCGGAGGCGTTACCGGTTGTCGAAATCGCGCTTCCGCCGATAGTCACACAAGAAGAAAGCGTAACCCTCCCCGAACCGGAATTGTTTTCGTTTGCTCCGCCGGCTTCTTCTTCTTCTTCTTCTTTACCTCAAGAATCTGCGCCGCCGTTTGTTCCCGCCGCCTCCGAAGCAAATGAATCTGATTTAGTCGGTGTGACCGAGCCGGTCTTTGCAGGGGTGCCTGATTTGCCTTATTCACCCGATTCGCCCGGTTTGTCGGATTCAACCGATTCAATAGAAGTCGTGACTTCACAAGAGGTTATGCAGGTGGAGAAACCATCTAAGCCACCTCAATCCAAAGGCACGAAGATTCTCATTGCGATTGCATCGGTTTTGATTTCGGTGGTACTGTTTGCGGCGGCGACTGCGGGACAGTCGTGGTTTATTCTGCAAAACAGCATAAAGAATCAGACGGTGGGGGCGATGGCACGTGCCGCAATCAACTCGGTCGATTTGGCAGAGTTCCCCATATTCGATTATGTGAACGCCGACGATTTCATTGAACAGCTTCACGAGGGGGTGCGGGGCAATTTCACCGGGGAAGAAGTCTTGTATCAAGCGATTTACAATTCAATCGACGATTATTATAAGCAGGAAGCAGGCATCGAAGAGAAAGATATAATCGCACTGCTTGAACAGGAAGAGTTCTTGAATTTCCTCGGCAACGTCGTTGACGGTGGCGTGGATTACTTCCTGGGTGGGAACGACAGCAAAATCGTCAGCACGAGAGAGGTGCGTAACCTGCTTCAAAACAACAAGAATAAAGACTTGATTCGGGATATAACGGGTTGGCGGCTCGATGATGAACGTGATGTCGCCGATATCGAGAACTTCCTCAAAAACAGCGGACTGGAAGACTTGACCTGGGGTTCGGCGGTAGGGAATTCTTCCAACACCGGGACGGTTCGTAATTTCCTGGCGTTCGGCAGCGGAATGTTGATGATTGTACTCATCGCTGTCGTTTTTGTGGGATTCGTCGCGTTACTGCTGTTCCTGAACCGCCGCCGCATGACTAATTCGTTGATGTATGCGGGGATTCCGCTGTGTGTTTCCGGCGGAGTTGTCGTTGCCGCATCTATCCTTGCGAATATGGTGTTCGGGTGGCTCGGCGACGGACTGGGCATCGGCGGCTCGGTGGTGCGTGCGATTAGAAATGCGTTCACATCCGGGGTCGGAACCAATATGATTGTTTGCGGGACGATTGTGTTCGGGGTGGGTGCAGTCGCAATCGGTGTGAAGGTCGTGATTTCATTGGCGCAACGTAAAAAAATGCGAGATTCTGCTTGACAGAATCTCGCGAATACAACAATAACCAAAAGAAATAGCCGCCCCACTCCCACAGTGAACGGCTATTTTTAAGTCCGGGAATTGAGGGTGACCGCTTACACGGTATGCCCTCGTCTTTTACTATAATATCATGATTCTTCGGGGGTGTCAAGTCTTTTCATAAAAACTTTTCAAAAAAATCATGAAAAAAACTAAAGTTTCGTCAAAACTGTCCGATAACATTATCAGTGAGGGTGAAACGGCGGCAGTGCACACCGCTTTTTGCCTGAACTAATAATAATTTTACAACTCTTCGGGAAGGAATCCGGAAGAGCAATTCAAGGAGGAAATTAACATGGCAATGGTAATCCAAAACAACCTGAACGCAATTTCCGCTAATAACAAATTAGCAGTAAACGTTGCAGGAACAGCGAAATCTACCGAAAAACTCTCCAGCGGTTTCAGAATTAACCGTGCGGGAGACGACGCAGCAGGCCTCGCTATCAGCGAAAAAATGCGCGCACAACTCCGCGGACTCGGTCAGGCGATTCGTAACGCCAATGACGGAATCTCGCTCGTTCAAACCGCTGAAGGCGCGTTGGACGAAACCCACGCAATGCTCAAACGCCTGAAAGAACTCAGCGTTCAAGCAGGTAACGAAACCTACACCGATGAAGAACGTAAATACATGCAGGACGAAATCAACGCGATTCTCGAAGAAATCGACAGAATCTCGATTGCTACCGATTTCAACGGAATCAAACTGCTTGACGGTTCTTTGAGTGGCCGTGCTGCCGGAACTTCCGATGCAGGACACCTCTACTCGGTTCTTTTGACCAACATCGGCAATACTACCGGCCCCGACACCGTTAACCTCGGTGGTGAAAACCTCACCCTTGAAGGCGCGGTTATCGCTTCTAACGTTACCGGTGTTACCGTTAACTTCAACGGCGGAAACGCTACCAGAGGCGGCGAAGGTGCTGAATGGTCGGCTGACGGCAAAACAATCAACATCAGCTTGGTTGAAGGCCAAAACTACACCCAACTTCAATTGAACGATATCATTGCTAAAGCTACCCAAGCTAAAGGCGGCGCGCAAGAAAACGTTCCCGCTGAAGTAAGCATTACCCTTGCTAAAGGCGTAAGCTCTTTCTCCTTTACTGCCGACGCTTCCTTCACCACCGTTACCAGCCAATTGGCTAAAACGGCTGTAGATGCAGGAAACCTTGCACCTTACCTCATCAACAACGGTACCAAAGCTACCGAAGGTTACGCTGATACCATTCGTTTGATTGCCAACAACTTCGGTTCTGATACCAGAAGCCTCACCATCCTCACTACCGCTGACGCAGGTAAAGAAGGTGTTGAACGTGTTGGTGTCAACAATGAAGACCGCGGAATCAAAGACGGCGACTTCGTTCTGAAACTGTCTACCAACGTTGAATACACTGCAAGAGATATCGAAAAACTCTTAGCTGAAGCAGGTTTGGATTACACTGTAGAACTCACTTCTGCGGCTACTCCCGATGCTGACGTTGTTTTCCGTGCAAGCACCCTCGTTTCCGAAGTTGCTCCGGAAGAAGTAGTTATACCTAACACCGATGTATCTGATGCGGCTGATAAGTTCATTGACGATTTAAACGGACTTCTCGTAGCAGGACTTACAACGGCAGGTTCCGGTAATGACCTTACTGCGGCTAACTTAGGCGATATTTCCGCTCTTGTTGCTGATTTGACCGACCTTCTCGGTGATGCTGACGGTACTGCCCTTGCTAATGCTCTTACCTCCGCTTTCGTTGATGCTGTAAACGCGGCTATCGAAGAAATCGATGACGAATCTTGGGCTAGCGGCAATCTTGTTCCGACCACTAATTCTGACATTGAGTTAATCGCAGGCAAATTGGCTGAAAACGAAGCGTTCGCAACCGCTGTTGCAACCGCTGTTGCTACCGCTGATGCAAACTACGTTGCTCCCGACCCGGATCCGGTTCGTGCAGGATTAGTTCAAGACGTTGCTGATGCTCAAGCAAGAGTTGATGCTATTACTAGCGGTACTGACCCGTCTACTTTAACTGCAGGATTGCAGAGCGATTTGGATGATGCGATTAACGATATTAAAGCGATTTTCTCTTCTGCGGCTGATGTAGCTTCGGTACTTCCCGGAACAGCTGGCGGCGGTGCTGCTGCTACTGCTCGGGGTGCTTTCGCGACTGCTATAGATAATGCTACTTCGGCTCAAGATATTTTGGATGCGATTGATGCTTTAGATATAGGTATTGGTTCTACTGATGGTGCTGACTGGTTAGCGGGTGCAGGTGCGTCTTTAGTGGCGGCTGTTACTGATGCTGAAGAAGCTCTTGCGTTAAATGCACAGGCTATCGCTGATTTCAATGACCCGACTGCTTTAACCACTGCTCAAGATGCTCTTGCTGCGGCTCAAGATGCTCTTGCTAATTACGTTCCGGGTGCTGACCCTGATGCTCCTGTTGAAGTAGTTGCTCCTTTCGCTCTTGTACTGAACCTCGAAAACGGTGCGGGCGTTGGTGCTGACGTTACCCTCGGCGTAGGCAAAGGGTTGACCTTCCAAATCGGTGCTAACAATGCAACCGAACAACGCGTTACCCTGTTCATCGATAACATGGGCGTTGACGCACTCGGACTGAGAAACTTTGACGTTTCCACTCGTGAAAAAGCGGGCGCGTCGAACGACCTCGTAACCGCGGCAATCACGAAAGTTTCTGCACAACGTGCGGCACTCGGTGCAATGCAGAATCGTCTTGAGCATACGGTTAACTCGCTCACGACAACTCACGAAAACCTCACCGCGGCTGAATCTCAAATCAGAGATACAGACATGGCGAAAGAAATGGTTGAATACACCAAGTTCAACATTCTGCAACAGGCTGCTCAAGCTATGTTGGCACAAGCTAACCAAGCTCCGCAAGCTATTCTGCAGTTACTGCGGTAAACCTAAACAGATTTTGACGAATATAATCCCCCTGCGTT
>WRKZ01000003.1 GCA_009777835.1 Oscillospiraceae bacterium
CGCCGCTATCTGATTCATGTACAGAAGCGGGCTTTTCCGGTTCGGAAGCAGGTTCGGTTTCAAGCTCGGAAGCCGCACCCGCTAATAATGCCGCGATTGCTTCGGGCGAAAGATTCCCTCCGCCGCTGTCTGATTCGGGTGCAGGAGTGGGCTTTTCCGGTTCGGGAGCAGGTTCGGTTTCAGACTCAGAAGCCGCGCCCGCTAATAATGCCGCGATTGCTTCAGGTGAAAGATTCCCTCCGCCACTGTCTGATTCGGGTGCAGAAGCAGGCTTTTCCGGTTCGGGCTCGAGATTTATCGAAGGCTGTGCAGGGGCGAACGCCGATTCGATAATAGGCGAATCGTCTATATGCGCCGCAAGAGACTCAACATCCAACTTACCCTCACTGAGAATACTGTTGACATCGTTCAAACTCGTGTATTCGTGTGACTTTTGAGCCATAATACTATCGAATGAATGTACCAACTCCGGTTCGAGTTCTTCAAATGTTTCTGATGTCTCGGATATTTCGGAAGACCCAAGTGTTCCGGGTGTTTCCGGCGGTTCGGGTACTTTGAAATACTCGGCAAATTCCGCCGCCGCTTTTTTATAGGTGAGTTCCCCGTCTTCTCCGCCGCCTGAAAACTTGAACCAGTAACGGTCTATCGGCATAATGCCGTGCGTTTTCCGAATAATCTCATACGGATTATACTCATCCAGTCCAAGCCGTTCGAGCTCTCCAACGGTAAAAGGAGTCTTATCCGGGAAGACCCTGCTTCCAAACAAGAAATAGATGTCATTTAGTTCAAGGGGGCGATTCGTGCTGGTGAGAACCGGTTTTTTTGACCCGGCATTGAAACTGTAATCCACCCGTCCGCTTTCATGAATCTGATACGACGCAAGAAGGGAATTCCCGTTCATGAGTTTAAACTCAAGCGGTAAAGGCATATCAAACGGTTCGGTACTGATTACGTTATAAGTATAAGACTTAATAATTTTCGTTTTCATACTTAATCAAAAACTCCTAACAACACGATTATTTCCGATTTCATAACAGTATACCACAGTTCGGAGAGATTTTCAAGTCTATCGACATAATATTTTTGAATTAGCAGTTTTTTCTCAAACTTTTGAGAAAGTTTTGACAAAAACACAAAGAAATGCTTGCAATAATCCGCAAATTATGTTAAGATAGTCTGTGTATACCGAAATCAGAGAAAGGAATTCATAAAAGAAGATGAGAAATGAAACTACACGAGAAATAAACGAGTATACCGAGATTTGCAGGGCTAACATGACGATTGACGGTTCGCTTTACGCGAAATACGATGTAAAAAGAGGACTCCGCGATGTAAGCGGAAGAGGGGTTCTCGCCGGATTGACCAGAATCGCCGAGGTTAAATCATACACGATTGACGACGGAGAGATGATTCCCTGCGAAGGCAAACTCTACTACCACGGATACGATATAGAGCAACTTGTAGAAGGATTCTCCGGGGAAGACCGCATGGGATTCGAAGAGACTACTTATCTGTTGCTTTTCGGCGCACTCCCCACGAAAGCGCAACTTGCGCAATTCAATGAACAGCTTATTCTTCATCGGGAATTACCGTCGAGCTTCACGCGGGACGTGATTTTGAAAGCCCCCAGCAAAGACATGATGAACTCCATCGCGCGGAGTATACTCACGCTTTACTCTTACGACGACCGTGCAGAAGACGTTTCAATCGAGAACGTAATGAGACAATCACTGCAAATGATTTCGAGGCTTCCGCGGCTTGCGATTTACGGATACCAAGCATTTCGGCATTATCACGAGAAGCAGAGCCTGTTTATTCACTCACCTTTGCCCGAACTTTCGACCGCTGAAAATATCCTGTATATGCTCCGACCGGATTGCACCTTCACCAAGATGGAGGCTAAAATTCTTGACATAGCCCTCGTCCTTCATGCCGACCATGGTGGCGGAAACAATTCAACCTTTACGACACGTGTGGTGACTTCGTCGGGTTCGGACACGTATTCGACTGTAGCGGCAGCATTAGGTTCACTCAAAGGGCCGAAACACGGCGGCGCAAACATCAAGGTCTCCATGATGTTTGACGACCTCAAGGAAAAAGTAAAAAACTGGAACGACGAAAAAGCAATTGAGCAATATCTGTCAGATTGTCTTGACAAAAAAGGATTCGACGGTTCAGGTCTGATTTACGGAATGGGTCACGCGGTGTATTCCCTGTCCGACCCGCGGGCAACCCTGTTTAAACAGTACGTAGAACGTCTCTCCAAAGACAAAGGCATGGAAGAAGAGTTCGCGCTGTATTCTACGGTGGAACGTCTCGCCCCGCAAATCATCAGCGAAAAGAAAAAGATGTACAAGGGAGTCAGCGCGAACGTGGACTTCTACAGCGGATTGGTTTATAAAATGCTTCAACTCCCGGACGAGCTGTTCACACCCATATTCGCAATCGCGAGAATCTCCGGGTGGTGCGCCCATAGACTTGAAGAGTTAATCGGCGGCGGGAAAATCGTGAGACCCGCATATAAGAACGTGAGCAAACATCGGGAATATCTCCCCATGTCTAATCGGGGTTTATGATTATGACGATTTTCTATAGGTTGGGCGATAAACTGTACGTTAACATCACGAACCGTTGCTCTTGTGATTGTGTGTTTTGTATTCGCAAAATCGGCGACTCAGTCGGGGATGCCGATTCATTGTGGCTGGAACATGAACCGACAATCGGCGAAATCAAAGAAGCTTTCGGGAAAGTTGATTTAACCGGCATAAGCGAAATCGTGTTTTGCGGTTACGGCGAACCCCTCGAACGTGCCGACGATGTAATTCGTGTCGGCGAATTTTTGAAATCTGAAACCGACCTTCCGTTAAGATTAAATACCAACGGACTCGTTGAGTTAATCCAACCCGAATTCGATGTAACCCGACTAAATATTTTCGATTCAATTTCAATCAGTCTCAATGCGGGGAACGCCGCCAACTATCAAGCATTGACCCGCCCAAAATTCGGTGAAGTATCATTTGAGACCATGCTGAACTTCGCAAAAAAAGCAAAATCGTTCGCGGATATTGCTTTTTCAGTGGTGGAGGTTGACGGATTCAACCTTGGCGAATGTCGCGAAATCGCAGACAAGACCGAAATTCCGTTGAGGGTGCGCACTTATGGAATGTAACGGAATGTAAATGCATTTTACGGGTTGCTCGGAAACATTTTACAAAAATGCTTGACATTGTTGAGATTATACGATATTATATAATAAGTAGTGACTTATTCAACCGAAAGGAGGCTATTAAAATGGCCGATACTAAGAAGACTGCTCCTCAAGCGGAGGAAGCGAAGAAAAAGAACGTAGAAGTAGTGACACCTGCACAAGCGGGGGCTCCCGCAGTAGATGTGACTCCCGCGAGGGCAGGGGCTCCTGCGGTAGACAAGGCAACCCCTGCGAAAGCAGGCGCGCCCGCTGTAGTGAAGCCGGTTGCTAAAAAAGCAGCTCCTCCGGCGAAAAAAGCTGAAGCAAAACCGGCAGCGAAAGCCGAAGCACCTGCACCCGAAGCGAAGCCGGCAACAAAACCTTCTCCGAAAAAGAAGAAGGAAGTTGTCGAGCAGCTTGACAGAACCGACATAGTCAAAAAAGCACTGTGGGAAGCACTCAGCAAATCTAAAGCGAAGAAACTCAAAGGCTATAATGCGATTCAAGTTTATGCGGAAGGTCTTGACTCTTTCTTCATAGCAATCCATGAAGGTGAGCCCGCAATTGAACGACACTTCTACCAGGGACACAGCGGTGACCTGCAAGCAAGCGAAACCGCACTCCTGAAGATTGCTGCAGGGAATTACGATTTCATCAAAGCAGTGAAAGCCGAAGAAATCAATTTCAGCGGAAGACTCTCGGTTTTACTGAAGATTCTGGATTTATTCTAAACACAACGAACATATACTGCTTGAGCTTGATACGCTTAAGCAGTATATATTTATTGGAAGTAAGGGGCATGGATTGAAAAATGGAATTTATAATTATTACAGGGGTATCGGGGTCGGGAAAATCGACCGCTGTTAACGCTATGGAAGACGTGGGTTTCTTCTGTATCGACAATATCCCCCCGCAATTAATCCCGAAGTTTGCGCAGGTCAGCACCGGAAACGATAAGATAAGCAAAGCCGCCTTCGTAACCGATATAAGAGGCGGCGAGATGTTTTTGGAACTCTACGATATAATTGCGGAGCTGAAAAGCTCCGGAATTGACGTGAAAGTGTTGTTTCTGGACGCTTCTGACGAAGTCATAAAACGCCGCTATAAAGAAACCCGCCGACTTCACCCGCTTTTCAACGATTGCAACGGTGACATGAACCAAGCGATTGAGCGTGAACGAAGAATCCTCTCCCCTATCATGGAAATCGCCGACTATAGAATAGATACGGGAATGTTAACGACCGCTACACTGAAAGAATCCGTCTTGGACATCTTCATGGAGAAGACCAGCGATTCTATGTTGGTGAAATGCTGTTCGTTCGGATTTAAGTTCGGGATTCCCGGTGATGCCGACTTAGTTTTCGATGTGAGATTTCTCCCGAATCCGTTTTATGTAAGCGAGTTAAAACTCAAAACCGGACTCGACAGTGAAGTCCGCGACTTCGTCATGAAAGAAGACGTAGCCCGTGAGTTAGAACAAAAACTCCTCGATTTGCTGGGTTTTCTCATCCCCCGATACATCGCCGAGGGGAAAAGTCAACTTGTAATCGCTTTCGGTTGCACCGGCGGCAAACACAGGAGCGTTACCTTCGCCGAACGAACAGCAGGGCATATGCGTGACTCCGGCTATCGTGTGGCGGTGCTTCATCGCGATATCAAGAGTTGAGAATCTTGACTTCACACTCAAGCGTAACCCCGGTCTGCTTGAAGACTTCTTCTTTTATAAAGTCAATCAGTCCGACCACGTCATCGAAAGTCGCGTCGCCGCGATTGATTACAAAACCTGAATGTTTGTCGCTGACCTGCGCCCCACCGAAAGTTTTGCCTTTCAGTCCGCAGTCCTCGATTAGCTTTGCGGCAAAATATCCATCCGGCCTCTTGAACGTACTCCCCGCACTGGGGAAGTCAAGGGGCTGTTTTTCGCGGCGTGCGGCAGAAATTTCATCCATGCGCTTTTTAATTTCCGCCCGGTCGGAATACTTCAGCCGAATCTTCACGCCGGTTATAATCAGGTTTTCTTTAGCGAATATACTGTTCCGATACGACAAATCCATATCGGCTACAGCGATTTTCTTGGGTTCACGAGTGAGTTCATCGTCTAAGTACGAACAAGACTCAACCACCTGCGACATTTCGCCGCCATACGCCCCTGCATTCATGTAAAGTGCGCCGCCCGCCGTCCCGGGAATCCCGTATGCAAACTCCATTCCCGTCAACGAACGCAAAAGGGCAATTTTACATATATCGCTCAGCTTCGCACCTGAACGGCACTTAATAACTTCGCCGTCAACGTCAATCCCCGCAAAATCGCCGCCGATTAACAGCACCACCCCATCGAGCCCTTTATCACTGATTAAGACGTTGCTGCCCCTTCCTAAAACGTGAAACGGCACCGACTCATTCTTACAATGTTTCAAAACCGCACGAAGCAACTCGAACCGATTGACCTTCACGATGTTGCATTTCCCGCCGATTTTAAATGACGTGTAAGGCGCAATACGAGTGTTCTCCAGGAAAGTAGCCCCACGGTCATCGCATATGCTTCTTATTGATTTAATAGAAGAAAGATTCATAAATCATTAACCCACTATTTATATAGAAATCAAAGGATTAGATTAATCCCATTCAGTGACCGTCGTTGAACTTTCCATGTTTAGACCAAGTTGACTCATCAAATCTTGTGCGGCATTGTAGCCCATCTTCTTCTGGCGATTATACATTGCCGCAACTTCGAGAATTACGGCTAAATTTCTTCCCGGTTTCACCGGAATCGTCAAATGCGGAACTTTCACACCGAGAATCGCCATGTAATGATTATCAATCCCCATTCGGTCGTAGGTTTTTTCGGGATTCCACACTTCCAACTCGATTACCATGTTTATTTTCTCGGTGAGTTTCACCGCACCCACCCCGAAAAGGTAGCGCGCATTAACAATCCCGATTCCGCGTAACTCCATAAAGTGACGGATATTATCGGGAGAACTTCCCACTAACGTAATGTTGGAAGTCTTACGGATTTCAACGGCATCATCTGCGATTAACCTGTGACCGCGTTTCACAAGCTCGATTGCAGTCTCGCTCTTTCCCACACCGGAATCCCCGAGAATCAGCATACCTTCACCGTAGACTTCGACGAGAACACCGTGCCGCGTGATTCGCGGTGCCATCCTCAAATTAAGGAACGCAATAACCTTCGAAACTAAAACCGACGTATTTTCGGGGGTACCTAAAATCGGTACCGCATGAAGCTTCGCCATTTCGATGAGTTCAGGTTCAGCCACGATTTCCCGCGCAAGTATAACTACAGGCGGTTTAGTCCCCAACAGTTTGCCGAAAATTTCCCTACGCTCTTCCACCGTGCGATTGTCAAGGAACGCCATTTCCGCTTTCCCTACTATCTGTATGCGGGTATTGTCGAAGTATTCGTAAAACCCTGCAAATTGCAATCCCGGTCGGTTGATATCGTTGCTGTTAACATGAATTTCCGATAACTCGGCAGGGGTATAAATTACCTCCAAATCAAACTCGAAATCGTCAACGAGCTCATTCAAGGTTAAATTGAATTCCCCCGGTTTAGTCTCTAACATAACTTCTCTCCTCACGAACTTATATTTATTTAATGGAATGGGGATGTGATTTTGTCACGTCCATAATCGTTTTCAACGACTATACTAAATCGATATATCTCACGCACTTGTTTCTGCCTGAATCCTTCGCCGCATAGAGTGCCTTGTCCGCTCTGTCGAAAAACTCATCGATTGCCATATCATCTTCATGCGTTCGGGTGTTTGTCCCCACGCTCACGGTGATTTTAGCCGCCGATTTCGATTTCTCTTTCGACCCCGGCGGTGAAGCCTTTGCTTCATTCGCCCTATCCGTTGCCCGCGGCTCTTGTCTTACTTTTCCGTAACGAGTGATTACCAGGTCTTCTATCTTCTTGCGGATTGTCTCGGCAACAACTAACGAACCATCGGAATCGGTGTTAGGCAAAAGTGCCACGAACTTCCCGCGTTCCCATCTCACGGCAAAGTCGGCGGGCCGCCGCAACGAATCGGCGAAAACCTGCGAGAACGCTTTCAACGCTTCATCCCCTTGTCTTCCGCCGTGAACTTCATTGTACTGACTAAACCCATCTATATCAAGAACCAACAGACTGAGCGGCGTTTTCTCGCGTTGCGCCCGCGCCCATTCGGTCTTGAACTGCGGTTCGAAATATCGTCTGCTCGGAAGGCCGGTAAGCTTATCCGTCATGCCGAGCTGCTCAACTATTCGCAACTGATTAACAATCAACACCTGATTCTTAACCCGCAGCTTGACAATATCGGGAACAAACGGCTTGGTGATATAATCCGCCGCCCCCATAATCAGACCCTTCGTCTCGTTATCCGCCTCACTGACCCCCGTTATGAAAATAATCGGGATGTTCTTGGTCGATTCCACTGCCTTCAGCTCAAGCAAAACCTCATAGCTGTCCATTTCGGGCATGGCTATGTTGAGCAGTATAACATCGGGTACGACTTTCCGCGCGAACCGCACCCCCTCCTGACCGTTACGTTTGGAATAAACGGTATACTCCCCTTTAAGCATTGCCGCCATAGCCAAAACATCTTCCGCATCGTCGTCAATGATGAGTATGCTGTTTTTTTCTTTCGGTTCATTCGTGCTGACTTTTTGAATAGCTCTCATATAGATTCCCCTTTGATTTTCTTCCTCATGATTCGCCCGCTAATAGGGGCATAATTCTTTTATTTGCTTTTCTGTTTTGTGAGATTCCCTCAAGGTAATAATGAGTTCCCTTGTGGGGTCAATGATTGTCACTTTCTTGCCTTTTTCTTTTGCGTAATTAATCGTCTGCATCGTTCCGCCGATTTGCCCATCGTAAATTGCCATCAGCTCATCGCAGTTATCCGCTAAGTAACGATTCCGTTTCGCCATACAGCCCTTGAAGTACGGGTATTCACTCACCATCACCACTTCATCGGCTTGACCGGCAATTTCACGGCAGAGCCTCCGCTCGGATTCCACCCACTTCCGGTCGTGTTCCAAACAAGGGAACACCGCCACAAACCGAACCAACGCCTCCGAATACCTCTGCTTAAGTTGAAGTACCGCCCGGGCGAACATCAAATCCGAGCCGAGTGCCATCCCACATTGAAACGTCAGGAATCCCCGGTCTAACATTTGGGTCAACTGAAGTTCAAGGCATTTCATTATGATTTCAGTGGTTATATTGCTCTTTGAAAAGCAGGCGTTAAGTTTCTGGGTTCTGTACCCCGTGAAGGAACAGATTTTCTTGGCATAATTCATAAAACTAATTTTAGCATAAAATGAAAAATCTGTCAACAGCATATTGATTTTTTACAAATATTGAGGTATAATTAATTAGTAGAAACAGAAGGGGACGCAGTTTGAAAATGAATCAAGAAAGGGCGCGTGTGAAAGGCGGCGTTTTCACCGTTTGGCTTCGTCAAGCAAGCAAAGCTTGTTCTTGTAAGCATTGGTGCGCGGCAAACCACGCATTGCGTGTTACATGGAAAATCTGAAACCGTATTACATCTGGTTACTTTCGGTGATGGGGACGGCGAATCCTAGGAGTATGCGGTTAATTTCGCATTTCGGGGGAATCAAACAAGTGCATGAAGCCCTCACATCCGGCGAGACTAACTTCCTTAAACCGTGGGAAGCAAAGGCACTGAACAGTCCTAAATCCACCCTCGAAAAATCGCACGAACTCATAAACTGGTGTGAAAAGCACGGCTACGGAATCGTGACTTTTGATGAGCCTGATTACCCCGACTCATTAAAGCATATTCATAATCCGCCGCCGGTACTCTTCACCGAGGGCGATATAAAAGGAATCAGCGACGAAATTCGCATAAACGTCATCGGAACAAGAACCCCATGTGAATACAGCTACAAGGTCGCTTCCGCCGTATGTGCGGGATTAGCGAGAACCGGCATCGTCATAGTAAGCGGAATGGCGGTAGGTCTGGATAAATGCGCAATGACCGCCGCACTCGAAAATTCGGGAAGGGTAGCCGGTGTACTTGCTTGCGGAATCGATGTGGAATATCCGCGGGGAAGCAAATCTTTCCGAAAAAGCGTTGCCGAATCGGGGGGAGTCTGCATTTCAGAACTCATGCCGCGTGATTCTACCCGCCCTGCCTACTTTCAGTACCGCAACCGAATTATGTCGGGTCTGTCGGCGGGAACGCTGATTATCGAAGCGGGCGAACGTTCGGGATGTCATATCACGGCACTCCACGCAATCAGCCAGAATCGGGACTTGTTTTGCGTTCCGCCGCACGATATTCTCGACCCGCGCTATTCGGGAGTTATTCGATACTTACGTGACGGAGCGATTCCCGTGTTCAGCCACATTGATATAATCAATGAGTATCTGAGCGATGTCTGCGAACGCCTGTCGGACAACAGCGAATACGAATCCGCTTCACCGAAAAACCTGGAGAAAAAAGAAACCGCGCCCGCTAATCCGGGCAAAGCGGCTAAATCGAGCAAATCAAGTAAAACGAGTAATAAATCCGGGGTTTCCGCAAAAAGTGAATCCGCCGAAAATAATGAAATCTCATTCAAAAAGAAAAGCCCGGTTACACAAGCCGCCCCGAAAGTCGATTATGAGCAACTGCCTGAAGAGCAGGTGAAAATCATCGTCGCACTGAAAAAGAAAAAGCTGACCTTCGACGAAATCGTCAAGAAGAAGCTGTGCGAACCCGACAAGGCATACGAAATCCTGCTTGACATGGAACTCGACGGATTAATTGAACGCGTCGCAGGGGATACATATGCCGTAATCCGATGACGAGTAGCGAGCGAAAATTTAGATTGGATTCATTCCAATCTTTAAAATAACTATAATAAAAGATATATAATAAGGAGAAAACCCATGCAAAACTTTAACTTCTGCTCCCCAACCTATTTTGAATTCGGGAAGAATTCGGAAGCCCAAGCCGGCGAACTCGTGAGGAAATACGGCGGCAAAAAAGTCCTGCTGCATTACGGCGGCGGCTCAATCAAAAAGTCCGGACTGTATGACCGAGTGGTTAAATCGTTGAGCGACAAGGACATCGACTTCGTGGAACTCGGCGGAGCGCAACCCAATCCGATTGATACGCTCGTATACGAAGGAATCGAACTCTGCCGAAACGAAAAGGTTGACTTTATCCTGGCAGTCGGTGGAGGAAGCGCGATTGATTCGGCAAAGGCAATCGCGGCGGGGGTTCCGTACGACGGGGATTTCTGGGACTTCTTTTCCGGCACCTACATCGAGGAAGCCCTGCCGGTCGGAACAGTTCTTACAATTGCTGCGGCGGGAAGCGAAGGCAGTTGCAACTCGGTCATTACCAAAGTTGACGGAAAACTCAAGCGCGGTGCGTGCGGTGAGGTGATTCGCCCGGTCTTCTCGATTCTCAACCCGGAACTGACCCAAACCCTTCCGCCGTATCACACTGCGGCAGGTTCGACCGATATTCTAGTGCATATATTCGAGCGATATTTTTCCAACACCGAAGAAGTCGAAGTCACCGACCGACTCTGCGAAGCTCTCGCAAAGACAGTTATAAATCAAACACCGCGAGTAATCGCCGACCCGAACAACTATGCCGCCCGCGCAAACATTATGTGGGCGGGAATGATTGCGCACAACAACCTGTGTGGAGTCGGCAGAGACCAAGACTGGGCAAGTCATGCTATGGAACATGAATTGTCGGCTGCCTATGACGCAATCCATGGGGCGGGACTTGCGGTAATAAATCCCGCATGGATGAAGTTTGTCTCAAAGAAGAACCCTCATAAATTCGAACAATTCGCTAAACAAATCTGGGAAGTTGATGATATTGATACAGCAATCGCACGATACCGAGAATTCCTCAAAAATATAGGTATGCCGTCATCGATTAAAGAGTTCGGTGGGGTTGAAGAAGACATTCCGAAACTGGCAAAAAACATCGGGTTGACAGAAGAACGTGACTTCGGCGGCTATGTTGAGCTGAACATTCACGACGTTGAAGAGATTTATAAACTTGCGTTTTAGAGTAGAAGTAGCGACTGTGAATCAGCTTGTCGAGGCAGCTTCGCTAGGTCAACCCGAATATGTTTACACGTCTTCGAGCCTGCTTACGCCCGAAGTTTCAAACAAAATCGAAGACAAAGCGAGAATCATAGTTCTGCCACCGATATTCACATGCGGGAAATTGTGCGGCTTACGCAACCTCGGATTTTCGAGAGTGCTGGCACACACAATCGGACACATTCCGGTTATTCATGAAGCGGGAATGACCGGTCATGGAGGGTTCCGATTAAACATCACGAATTCGGCGGCATTAAAAGAATACGCTTCCCTTGGATTAGCCGATACAATTATGTCAATCGAAGTAAGTTTACAGCGGTTAGGCTCGCTTTCGCGCTCATTTCCGCCGTTTCCGATAGGGGTATACGCTTATGGGCGATTACCCATGATGTTGTTGAAGCGTTCACCAAACGTGGGGGATTCCGATGGATTCACCGACCGAAAAGGTAAATTCATTCGGATTGTCAACCACGGCAATAACCAAAACGAGTACGAGTTGCTTAATCCCGATGTGCTGTGCTTAAGCGACAGAGTGTCCGACTTAGAGCAAGCGAAACTTGATTTCGTTGTCTTGAAACTTTCGCCGGGTGAATCGGTAAAGCAGATTCTTGAGATGTTTGAGAATGGAATTAAACCCGAAAACAACTCAAAACTACGGCACACGAAGGGATTGTATTATTAAAATGACTGTAAACTTCATCAAATTGAATTCCGGGGCGAAGCCGCCTTTTCGTGCAACCGAAGACAGTGCGGGTTCGGATTTGTTCGCGTGTCTCGAAAACGTTGAAGAGGAAGTAATCGAAAGCGGAGAACGTCGGTTGATTCCAACCGGGCTTGCACTGGAAATCCCAAGGGGTTACGGGGGGTTCGTTTTCCCGCGGAGTTCACTTTCAAGTAAGTATGGGATTTCGCTGTCTAATTGCGTTGGGGTTATAGATGCTGATTATCGCGGCGAAGTCTCGATTGCTTTAATAAATCATTCGGATATGCGGTATACCGTCAAAAACGGTGAGCGAATCGCTCAGTTAGTGTTGTTGCCGGTCGAAATGCCTGTTTTCATTGAATGTGAGCAGCTTTCAGAGACAGAACGCGGTTCGGGCGGCTTTGGTTCGACAGGAAACTGACAGAATCTTCATAAAATTTGAAATAAATAGTTGTAACATAATCATAATCGTGTTATAATAAAGAGTAGAGTGTAAAATCTGGAAATCCGGAACTGTGATAAGAGAGAAAGCGAGAAGGTCTGCCGCATTGAGCTTTGCGGCTCTCTGAATGCGGGAACGTAGATTAAAACAGGGAAATCTTTAAAGGGAAGGTATTAAAAAATGTTTGCAAAAGATATAGGAATCGACTTAGGAACGGCTAATACGCTTGTTTATATGCGGGGAAAAGGGATTATCATTCGCGAACCCAGCGTAGTTGCGGTCGAGATTAAAACCGACAGGGTCAGATATGTCGGACAGGAGGCGAAGGACGTTATCGGTCGTACTCCCGGTTCGATTGCGGCGGTCAGGCCGTTGAAAGACGGTGTAATCGCCGACTTCGATATGACCACAAGTATGTTGGAGGCTTTCATCAAGAAAGCGGTCAAGAACAGGGCATTCGCTAAGTTGCGAGTAATTATCTGTATTCCGTCGGGGATTACTGCGGTTGAACGCAGGGCGGTAAAGGAGTCAGCACAACGCGCAGGGGCGAAACGCGTCTTCATAATTGAAGAACCTATGGCGGCGGCAATCGGTGCGGGGCTTCCCGTAGAAGAACCGGCGGGTTCCATGATAGTCGATATCGGCGGCGGAACAACCGAAGTCGCTGTGATTTCGTTAGGCGGGATTGTTACGTCCAAATCTGTAAGGGTCGCAGGGGATGAGTTCGACTCATCAATCGCCAATTATATAAAGAAGAAATACAACCTCCTCATAGGTGAACGCACGGCAGAAAACATCAAAATGAACATCGGTTCGGCGTACCCATTCGAGAGCGAAGAACTGCAAATGGATATAAAAGGGCGAAATTTGCTAAACGGTTTGCCGGAAAACATTCTGATTACCAGTGTTGAAATTCGCGAGGCACTCGCCGACCCGCTAAGCCACGTGATTGAGGCGATAAAAGCAACTTTGGAAAAGACTCCGCCGGAATTAGCCGCAGACATCATCGACCAAGGGATTATGTTGGCGGGGGGCGGCGCATTATTGAAGGGTCTCGACAAACTGATTCACAGCGAGACAGGTATGCCGGTAAAAATCGCCGAACGCCCGATAGACTGTGTTGCCGACGGCACGGGAAAAGTCCTCGAAAATATCGATAAACTCGGCGAGGTCCTCAACGACGACGATTCGGTCAGGTATTATTGAAAGTAATATAAGTAAGATTTAAGGGCGGGGGGTTGCATTGAAAGAATTCATACACAGCCGCAGATTTAAAGTCATAGTCTGTATCTTTGCATTGCTATTGGGATTCATGATTTATGCGGCGGCGGCAGGCGGGGCAGCCTCTTTACCCGAAAGAGTTTTCAAGACCGTCACCTCACCCTTCGTGCGATTTTCAACCGGGATTTCCAACTTCGTGGTGGATAACGTCGATAAGGTCGTGAATGCCGACCGATATAAACGCGAAAACGATGAATACAGAAAGATTATTTCGGAACTGAATCAACAAATTGTAAATATCGATGAACTCAAAAACGAGAATCGACTTCTACAGGAATTACTCGAAATGTCCAACGAAAACCCCGACTTTTCTTTTCCCGACGGAATCTGCACAATCATTGCACGAAACGGGAATGACCCTTTCGCCGGATTTACAATCGACCGCGGCGGGAATCACGGAATCAGTTTAAACGACCTGGTGTTGACTCATGTAGGTGTGGTGGGAATAATCAGCCAGGTTGCACCGGGGTATTCGCAGGTAACGACTCTGCTCTCTCCGGAGGTAGGTATAGGGGTTATAACCACCCGCAGTAACATTGAGGGCGTTCTGCAAAACGACATAGTCTTCACACGGGACGGGTTGGTTCGGGTAAGTTTTATTCACAGTAACGCCGATATAGAAGTCGGCGATATGTTCGTAACAATCGGAAAATCAGGGGTCTATCCTCCGGGACAAATCGTGGGTAAAGTGGTGGAAGTTTACGACGATTCTAACGGTATGTCGAAACACGCTTTAATCGAACCGGCAGAAGATGTCACACGGTTGAACAGCGTAATAGTTATAACCGACTTTGAAGGTCGGGAAGAAAACGAAGATAAATAATGAAAAAGAATCGTAAACACAGGTCGTTTCGGGGAGGATTCCGCGGGAATGAGCGTAGTCAAGCGCAAGCAAAATGGCTGAAGTGGCTTTTCTACTCGTTGATGTTGCTTTTTCTGTACATGGTCATGGCAGGCGGATTCTTCCGCAATTGGCAGCCGATTCTGCTTATTCCGTTAGCGACCGCCGTCGCAATGCGTGAAAGTGAGCTTTCGGCATCGATTTTCGGTGGACTATGCGGGCTGTTCATTGACTTATCCGGCGGGAAACTTTTCGGGTTTACAGGAACGGGACTAATGCTCGGCTGTCTTGGCGCGGCATTGCTTTCGACAAACCTGATTAAAGTCAACCTCATTAACTTTTTATGGGTGAACGGGGTGGTCTGTTTTTTCATGGCAATGAACGACTATTTATTCAGATACGTTTTATTCGGTGTGAGTAATTCTCGTTTTATTCTGAGGGATTTCATAATCCCCTCTCATCTATCGGCAGTGATTTTGTCTCCGCTGTTCTATTTTACGGTGCGACTCATTGCAGAACGCTTTTCACCGCATGAAAACCTACGGATTTCCCATAATCGGCATAATCGCCGAACCACCGCCGACAAAACCAAATCAGACTCAAAACAGGAGGATTCAGCATGACTAAAATACGGGATTTCTTTTCGGGTGCAACCAACTTCATCGGTCGGATTTCACACATAATAAGGATTTCCGCACTAATAGCCGTCATGCTTGCGCTTGCGTTTATGTGCGTAATTCGGCTTTTACAGATTCAAGTCGTAGATGCCGGGAAATACACCCACCACCGAACACAAACCTTCACGGCTGAACAGATGGTTCCGGCAGTTCGCGGACAAATTTTCGACAGCCACGGCAGGAAACTCAACACCAATCAAATCGTCTATAAGGCGATTGTTCAGCGGGCGTTTCTGCCTTTCGACGAAGAAAACGATGTCATTGCGGGGGTTCTTCACATTTTAATGAAGCACGACCACGAATGGCTCGACGAGATTCCGATTACCATAAACCCCAATCACGAAACCGGGCTGTTCCAGTTTAAGAACGCCCCTGACGTTTCGGAAGATGAGCTGGCGCATTTCAAATCCAAACTGGGACTGAACTATGATGCAACAGTCGAGAACTGTATCAAGGCACTCGCCGATAATTACCGCATCGATACCGACAAATACGATGAACAGATGATTCGTTATATCGGAGGGGTTCGATACGAAATGGAGTTGAAAGACTTCTCTTTCAAGAATCGTTACGTATTTGCGGAAGACATTTCAATGGACGTTATTATCGAACTGAAAGAAAAAGCACTTCTCCTAAAAGGGGTTGACGTGGTTGAAGAACCCATTCGACTTTACAACGACCCAACAGTTATGCCGTATCTTCGAGGGAGAATCAACGCAATCAACGAACAGCAGTATGCCGAATTAAAGGACTCGGGATACAGCCTTAATGACTCAATCGGATTTTTCGGACTGGAAGAGAGTTTTGAACCGGTACTGAAAGGCGAACACGGAATTATCGAAATGACGCGGGACGCTTCATGGGAGACGATTTCGGTTAAAGTAACCCAAGAAGTCAAGGCGGGGAATTCCATCAAGTTGACAATTGACAGTGATTTTCAGCGGACGTTGGACGAGATACTCGCAAATCACATTAACTGGCATAATTACACCAACGGAACAAGGTTAAGAAAGGTTCATACCAAAGCTACCGCCGGCTCGATTGTGGTTCTGGAAGTCAAAACCGGGAGAATCCTGGGAATGTCCAACTACCCGTCCTATAATCTCGACGATTATGTTGATTTAATGATTGCCGATGCGGCGGGGGATTCGCCTTTTGAGTATAAGCCGTTACTCAACCGAAGCACAGGTCACGGCTATCGACCGGGTTCGTCATTTAAGACGGTTACGGGAACCGCCGGGCTTATTCATGGGGTAGTAGAGCGGGGTTCGGCAGTTTCATGCGGGGGACAATACAGGATTTATTCGGACTTTCAGCCGTATTGTTGGAACAGAGGCGGTCATGGGGCGATGAATTCGCTGACCGCGTTGCTGCATTCCTGCAACGTATATTATTACGACGTAGGAAGACGGCTCGGAATTGAACGGTTATCGGGGACAGCAATTGATTTATTCGGCGTTGGGACTGACTTAAATTGCGACATTAAGATGTACCCCGGCAGAATGACCACACCCGAAATCATGGAAGAACTCATGAGTAGACCATTGTGGGAAGGTGACACGATTCAGGCGGCAATCGGTCAATCGGAGAATCAGCTTACCCCACTCCACATGGCGACGGTTGCCATGACAATCGCAAACGGGGGAATTCGTTACCGACCTTACCTGGTGGATTCGGTATGGGATTACGAGATGAATACACTCATCAATGAAACACAGCCGCAAATAATCGCTGATATGAGCGAAGGCAACGAAGCTGCATTTCAGGCAGTCCAAGACGGAATGCGTATGCTCGGCAATCGTGATATAGGTGCAGGAATGTTGCGCGGTCTCCCCGGTCTGTTCGCATATAAGACGGGAACACCGGAAATAATCAAAGACCAACTGTACGACTCGACCGTGTTAGGGTACTACCCTTATGATGACCCGCAGATTGCTTACGCGGTCGTGCTGGAAGGCGGTGAGTATTCGAGTTGGGTAATCCGCAATATTATAGATGCGTACTTCTACGATTGCTACGAACCGGCAATGAATGCCGACGGAAACGTCACGACCCATTGGCTCAGTTGGAGCAGCCCTGCACGAACACGTCAACCGAAAGCAATCGAACGATAATCCACTTGACTAAAAGGGTTCGTTGTGGTATAATGTAAAAAAATAAGGAAAGGGAATCTGTGTTATGACTATTGCGCTTATTGCCCATGAAACAAAGAAAGAGCTGTTGGCACAATTCTGTATAGCGTATCGGGCGATTTTTGCCGCCAACAAAATATGCGCCACGGAAGGTACCGCACGTGTGGTGAGTGAGGCTACAGGACTCAAAGTCGAGAGATATTTGAGCGGTACTCAAGGCGGGATTCAGCAAATTATTTCGAGGATTTCCTGCAATCAAATCGATATACTGTTCTTTTTCAGAGACCCGCGAAGTCTTCACGAAAACAATCGTGAAGACGACATAGCAGTCCTGCGTATGTGCGACGTTCATACGATTCCGATGGCGACGAATCTCGCCACGGCAGAAGCATTGATTAACGCATTGGGGCGCGGCGACTTCGACTGGATGAAATCAGGTAGAGTTAATCTTTAGTAGAGTAGAAATCAAGAAAGGGTGCGTAAATGGGATTAATCACGAAAGCACCGCGCGGAACGCTCGACAAACTGCCCGGTGAAATCCATAAATATCAACACATCGAAGGTCTCGCTCGTGAAATCAGCGGGCGGTACGGTTACAGAGAAATCCGTACACCGGTCTTTGAGCATACCGAGTTGTTTAAGCGAAGTGTCGGCGATACCACCGATATAGTTCAAAAGGAAATGTACACGTTCGATGACAAAAAAGGCAGAAGTCTCACCCTTAAACCGGAGGGAACGGCATCGGCTGCACGTGCGGCAATCGAAAGCGGACTGATTAACGATGCGCTTCCGCTTAAACTCTGCTACATCACGAATTGCTATCGATACGAAGCTCCGCAAAGCGGTCGATACAGAGAATTCACGCAGTTCGGGGCGGAAGTCTACGGGGCAAACACCCCCACTTGCGATGTTGAGTTGATTGCGCTTGCGTATGATTTATTCACCCGATTGAGAATCCCGGATGAACGGTACAAAATCGAAATCAACAGCATAGGTTGCCCGGAATGTCGTGCGGAATACCAGAAAGCATTGCGGGAATATTACGTCGGCTTCGCCGATAAACTTTGCGGTGACTGTCACGAACGTCTCAACCGAAATCCCATGCGCTTACTCGACTGTAAAGTCCCGAATTGCGGGCAGTTCAAGGAAAACGCACCCACTATTCTCGATTACAACTGTGACCCCTGCCGTGAATTTTTCGCCGGGTTCAAATCCGGGCTGGACTCCCTTGACATTCCTTATACGGTAAATGCACGAATCGTTCGCGGGCTTGACTATTACACCAACACCGTGTTCGAATTTGTTGCAAAAGACAACGGTTTAGTCTTCGGTGCGGGAGGAAGATACAACGGTTTAATCAAAGAATTAGGCGGAAACGCCACGGCGGCATCGGGATTTGCATTGGGAATCGAGCGGATTATTTCGTTGCCGGAAGCTGTTTTCCCACCACCGGAAACCCCCGACATCTACATCGCCGGGTTGGGTGAGGCGGCGGGTTCGCTCGCATTGAAACTGGTTCAAGGATTGCGCGGTGCAGGAGTGTGGGCAGAATGTGACATAGTCGGCAGAAGCGTTAAGGCGCAAATGCGCTACGCCGATAAAATCGGGGCGCGGTTCAGCGTTGTAATCGGCGACAACGAAGTTGAGAGCAAGACGGCAGTGGTCAAAAATATGCAGACGAAAGAAACCCGTGAAGTCGCACTTGACTCTTTTAATTTAATGAAAGCGATTCTCCCGTTCGAATGAACGGGAGAATTTTTGATTTCAAAGCCAACCTATTTCAAGGGGTTTTTGCTCGGGTTTTTGCTCGGGTTCTTGTTCGGGTTTTGCTACCGGTCCCCCAACTGTTCCGAGTTGAGTTGTCTTGAACTTATCTATATTATACCATATCCTTTGTTCTTCGTCGATTAAAACTTTGTACGCATTTGAGACTAATTTAAACACGTCTTGTATCTTTTCAACATACGCACCCCGATCTACATCTGCGGGTATTGCAATCCTTTCAACTTGATCGGGATGAAGTTTAAAAACAATTTTCTTATAATTTTTTCTTATATCCTCCAATATCGTTTCCGTTACGTCCCCGGGAGACCCTTTTTCATTCACGGGAAGTCCCAAAAGCTGATAATAATTCTTGCTTTCAAGATTATCATACCCAATGCTTCTCAAATACTCTTCCGCTTCTTGATTCGCTTTTTCCACTTTCCTTTCATCTTCCAGTCTAACCTTTAGCTTTGGTTCTTCATAACCAAACTTTTCGAAGAGAACCAGGACATCTCCATCTTTTACACTCTCACTCAACTCACTTTCGTCTCTTTCTGTCGAATCAGCGTTTTTAAGGTTGGGCTTAAAGAAATAATTTGCAAACCGTTTCAATTGATTTAGTTCACCTTCCCCCCCCCCATCCAGTCTATATCGATATTCTTTTACAACCCTGATTACTTCATCAATTATACGATTCAACATATCCTTATATTTCACGGCGATTTCGGCAGACTCCGGATGTTTGTCAAGATTAACATAATCTCTCACGAAATTGACCACATTGTTAACATGCGTCGCACTAATAAAGCCCCGAAGGCCCGCCGCTTCGGCTATAACTTTCACTTGTTCCATGTTGTAAGGGGTCTCTTGCTTTTTCACTTCATCGCGGACGCGTTCTTCTTCTTCACGACGAAGGCGTTCTTTTTCTTCTTCTTCCTGTTTAAAGCTGAAGCTTGACGTTACATAACCAAACTTTTCGAAGAGAACCTCGTGATCTCTACCTTCTTCACTCAAATTACCTTCGTCTCTCATTGTAAAATCAACAGCGCTATAGTTGGGCTTAAAGAAATACGCTGCAAACCGTCTCAATTGATTTAATTCACCAACCTTCCCCTTCAACGTAGGGTCATCCTCATATTTTTTTAAAACCGCCATGAATTCGTCAATTATACGATTCAACATACCCTTATATTTCTCGGCGACTTCGGCAGAACCTTTGTCAAGATTAACATACCTGTCCATGAAGAGTCTGATAGAAGTCACAGATTTCTGACTAAGCCCAAGCGTTCTAGCCTTTTCTTGCGCTTGCTCAGAGGTGTAAAGGGTCTGTTGCATATTCTCTTGTTGAACCGGGACTTCTTGAACCGGGACTTCTTGTTTTTGTTCTTGAACAGGGACTTCTTGTTTTTGCTTCTCTTCTTGAACAGGAACTTCTTGTTTTTGTTCTTGAACAGGGACTTCTTGTTTCACTTCTTGAACAGGGACTTCTTGTTTTTGTTCTTGAATCGGGGTTTTGCTTAACCGTTCTTCCAGTTCAAGCATTTGCTTAATTGCTGTATCTCTTGATAACTCAAACTTCTCTTTCGTTTTTCTGACGTTTTCAATCGTTTCAGCATCGTCTTCTTCTCCGACGAACTTACGATACCTCGTTTTAAAACCGAAGTCTTGTTCAAGTATCAAGTGCTCTTCTTTAGTTCGGAGTTTATCAGTGTCTTCATCAAACTCATCTACCTTTACGTCATGTTTTTCAAACATAAGATATGATAATGCGTTTTCAAGCAGGAGCATACGCTCGGAAGTATTCGCCGGGGACATACGCTTTGCCCTATAAGCAGCACTTAGCCAAACACCGTTGTGTCTTTCATCTCCGTCTATAACTCCGCTGATATTTTTTTGCTTATTTTGTATATTGATTAAATCAATATACTCTGAGACTATTTTATCGGCTATATCCTTATATTTTTCGAAATTCTCAGATTGGCGTTCTGCCGCTTTACCGGTGAAGTTTTTATCGCCGTATATATTTTTCAAGAATTTGTTAAGCCGACCGATATTCGCCACATCTAACTTTACGCCTTTCAACTTGTCATAAACCGCAGCGTATTCTGATTCGGTGTCGGTTTCAGCATACTTCGCAAACTTCGACTTTAAGCGTTGCTCATACTCATCAAACTCTTTGTCAATATTCGGGTCTTTGAGCCTTTCTTTAGTAAGCTTATCGTTTAGTTCTCTAAGCTCTTGACTCAACACCGCCTTTTCTTTCAGATTTGCCACCTTATGTTTGTCAAGCAATGCCTTCAAATCCATTTCAAGGACTTGCCTTTCAGGACTCCACTGCGGATTCACCCAATCCGGGATTTTCTTTTCTTCTTGCTTTTTCTCTTCTTCTTGAACCGGGACTTGCGTTTCTACAGCCTTCTCTATTGTGAAAGTTGTAGTTGTTTCAAGTGCGGATAACTCGAATTCTTGGACTCCATCGTTCTCCAAAGCGTCTTTCGTCATATGTTGAGAGTCGCGCATAATGATTTTATACCCGCTTTCGGTTTGACCGACAGCAATAACAGCCACATTATGTTGGTTTTCATTACCATAAGTGACTGCGCGACCTGATGACAAAGCCTCATGAATTCTATCACACAAAGCCTTTTCATCATTTTCACCATTTCTATAGTCAGCCAAATACACTGTATCGGCAGGCTTTCCGGTTAAGAGCATCATTGCAAGCTCGCTCGTTGCGCCAACATCAAGGTGCTCATATATGTTCGGTTTTAAGACTTTCGTGTTCCGATAAAGCATGTACGCTTTTTCGAACATAACCACCCAGGGCGCACCTTGAGAAAACAGGGAATGATTTCGATTGGTTTTATCGTTTATAGGCAACGACTTATCAACTGTTATAAAAACAGGCTTGTCATCATCGAAGAACCTGACCGTAACAGTATCCCCATTATCTGTTATAGCATCGGTGATTACACTTCTTGCCTTATCTCTGCTATTTGCAAACGAAGCTAGCGTAGACAACAAGAAACAGTCCCCACATTTTGAGTGTGAACCCTGTTTAACATCCGATATGTTGACACCGTTTTCACCGAAGAGAGGGGTGTCTTCCCCCATTTTAACCCAATTTATTTCTCCATGATGAAGGGTAATATCGTTTCCGCGAATTTCTTGCCCATGGTTTGCGTGTTTGAAATCCAGTCTCTCTCTTTCAACGAGTCTGGTTGCTTGTATTTTAGTAAGCTTGTCATCGGTTTTCATTTTTGCGATGACGGCATCGTTGAATTCTTTAAGCGTCTCATCTTTTTTAGAATATTTATATTTAGGGTTATCGAGCAGGTTTTCTTCCTCCGGCAACCCGAGCTTTTCTTTAATATCGCCTTCGATTTTATCGAGAAGTTTAACCATCTGCGGCCGAATGTTCTCCTGAATTTCAATTGCTTCATTGAACACTTTATTTCTAACCAATCTTTTCACCGCTGCGGGAACATTAGGGTCTAAACTAATATCCGCCTTTCGATTTTCGCGAATTTTCATCATGAAAATTTTTTCGTCAAACAACTTTGCATGATGCTGATATTCCGTAAGTTGGTCTAAGAGTTTAGCGGCATCGCCTTTATCTGTAATGTCATTAAGAATGATAGCCCTGTAAAAATCCAACTCTTTAACTACAGGTTGGTACACATAAGCCTTCATCAATCCTTCACGGTTTGCTGCTTTACCTTTCTTTATTTCGCCGTCAATAAAAGCCTCTGCTCTGGTATCTATTTCCTTGTCGGCAACCGCTTGGAGCATTTCCATTTGTCTTTGTCTTTCTCTTTCGACCTTCTCTTGATTTTGCTGCTCTTGCGCCCGCCTTTTTTCGAGTTTCTTGCGTTCCTTCTGTCCGAGTTCTTGCTCCTGCGGCTGCTGCTCAACCTGAACAGGCGGCGCATTCCCCTCAACCGGAACGTTCCCCAGGTTCTGAAGCTGTTCTGTCACAACCTGAGCAGTTTCATTCAGGGGAGTCCCTTCACCCAACACCTTAAAAGCATTTTCACTGTTGACTGTTCTGAGTACTTCGCGTTCTCGGATTTCTTTCTGCTCTTGTTCTGTCATGATTTCAATTTTTTTATTAAAATATGATTCTTGCGTTGTCATAACGATTCTCCTTATTTACTCTAATTTTAAGTCTGTATCTGCCATTGTAACACGATTTCCCTTAAATGTCTTTTAAATAACCCTCAAATCTTTTTAAAAATTCCCTAAAGAACCCCTAAAACACAGGAATAAACACGCGAATTCGCACCCGCAACAGCAGAATCACCTATGATTTTCTTCAACAGCTTCAACGAAGCCGAGTTAACCGCAGCGATATGCACCCGGCTTTCGTCCGAGTACTCCGCACTCACCGCATTAAACGACCTATTCAGCATCGGCATAACATCGCCGGGGGTGGAGGTGTAAAGCCAACTCAACGAAACCGAGTCTGATTCAAGCGGTTTAATCAGAACGCATCCGCTAATTTCGCCATCTTTAAGCTTAAGCGTACTGCAACGCGGGCAAAACTCTGAAAAATCAATTTTAGAGTGAATGAAGTCATGCGGACGGCTTAAGTACGCATTAAACTTTTTTGTAAGGATTTCCGGTACTTCACCCAAGGAGACGATTCCCTCCATCGGAAGTTTCGGTAGCTTCTGCCGAGTGAAAAACTCATTGTTTTTCAAATCCGACACTTTGACCGAATAAGACGAGTTTTTTTCGTTTGTAACAAACCCATTCGAACCGAAGAAGCTGTCAAGCACCTCAAGTTCACCCTCATCCGAACAACTGACCACATGAATCTCGCCTATATCGGCAGGAGCAAGGACTTGCTTCAGCGTTTTAATCAAGAGTGAACCTACACCCTTTCTTCTAAACGGCTCCGACACTGCCAGCCATTCAATCACCGAGCTGAACGGCGTATACCAAGCGAACATCGCACCGACTGCGATATTGCCCTCTTCGCTCTCATCGACACACCCCAAGGTCAAGGAATCCAAAACGTCCGAATCGACAACCCCCTCTTCATTTCGCGGAAGGAATCCTGCAAACATTTCTGCGTTTTCGCGGTTTACGGGAATAATTTTCATAGTTGGTATCTCCTACTATTACGTATTTAAATCTTTTTCATAATCGTGAATATATTTTTGCCGTTTTTATACTCATATTCGGTCTTGTTCATCATGTCTCTCACAAGGAACAAGCCCAGTCCGCCTATTTCCCTTTCCTCAAGCGGTAGGTTAACGTCCGGCGGCGATTTCTCAAGCGGATTATACGGTATACCCGAATCCTCGAATTCAATCACGAAGCCGCCGTCTACCCTGGTTCGTATAGTTACATCGCCGACCTTGTTCAATTCCGACTCTTGCTTTGCGTAGGCATAACTCGCAATATTCACGAAGATTTCTTCCACCGCTAACGCTATACTGAACTTATCCTCCTCCGAACAATCGGGGTTATGACTCTGCGCTTCCGTTAAGACGAACTCGGTCACTTTTTGAAGTTGTTGAATATCAGCTGCAACGTTCAAAACAGAGTCATACAACGATTCCTCCCCTTCGGAACTCTCTGTTTTATCCCCCCCTGATTTAATCAGAAGTGAAAGCATAGTTATATCATCGGCTTTTTCAGCACCGTTAGCGAAATCATCAATTTTCTTCTTGACTTTCATAAGAAACTCTTTCGGGGGCAGACTACCGAACTTCTCGCAAACCTTAAGCAGCCTCTCGGTCGAAAACAGCTCCATCTTACGATTCACAGCTTCGGTCACGCCATCTGTATAGAAATAAATCATGTCGCCCGAAGAAAGGTCAATTTCGCCCTGTTCATACTTCATACCGTTCATCACCGCAAGGACGAATCCCGGCTCAGTATGAAGATGCTCGCATTTTCCGTCTTTACTCTTGATAATTGGGGGTTCGTGCCCAGCATTCACATAAACGAACTTCCCTGTCTTAATGTTCAAATACCCCATGAACGCCGTCACGAACATATTCTCGTCGTTGTTCTCGCACAGAATGTCATTCACTGTCTCAAACACTTCTTTGGGCGACTTAAGTCGATGTTTTCTGCGTTCTTTTTCAGTTTGGTCATTCACCGCCTCAAGCACTTCTTTAGATGACTTACCGTACTGCGCATTATTTTTAATCAGCGTTTTCGCAATCACCATGAACAAAGCCGCAGGAACGCCTTTTCCCGAAACATCCGCCATGACAACCGCCAGATGAGACTCATCCACCAAAAAGAAGTCATAGAAATCCCCGCCGACCTCCTTCGCGGGCTCCATCATAGCATAAATATCGAATTCATTCATATCAGGGAAAGCCGGGAAAATGCAGGGCAACATCGATGACTGGATTTTGCGGGCAACGTCCAATTCCGCGCCAAGCCGTTCTTTCTCCCCCGTTATCTTTGTAAGGTTATCGATGTGGTTTTTGAGTTCAAGAGACATTTTATTAATCTCCGAACCCAAGTTCTCGACCTCATCGCCGGACCTTATATCAATAACGTGATTAAGATTACCACTGGCAATCTGGCGAATACCTTCCCATAACGATATAATAGGTGCTGTCAGATGTGCCGAAAACCGACGCGACAAATAATCAACCAACAGAACAATCAGGATAACGCTCACAGCAAAAACGCCCCCGATGATAATAACCATGAAGTCAACATCGCCTTTTGCGTTATTCTTCATATCAGACATACGATTTTCTATTTCAATGGCGGGCGCATTAGCTTCCTCAACCTCTATAACGGTTGCAAGACTCCACGGTGTCGTCTTCAATGCAGCATACGCAATAAAATATTCCTTACCGTCTATATGTATGCGTTCGAAACCGCTTTTACCCGCAATCATGTTTAGCGCAACGGCAGCCAAATCAGCGTTATCGCCATTAAGTAAATCCTTACGCACAATACTTCCGTCCGCACTGAACTCCATCTCATCGGATATGATAATCTGTCCAAGTTCATCCAACATGAACGAATATCCGGTTTCTCCGACTTTTGTCCCGATAACAAGTTGGGTCAGCTCATCCAAAAGCGTACCCACCCCGACCACACCGGCAATTTGACCGTTTTCATCGTAATACGGCTTGGCGCATGTAATAGAAAGCCCGCGGCCATATAAATCCAAAAACACATCCGACCAAATCAGACCATTGTTTTGGACTGCCCGGGTATACCACGGGCGTTCACGCGGGTCAGAATACTCAGGTTTTTTATCGGAAGATTCATCAACAATGATGGTATAACCCTGCTCCGAACCGACATAGTTAGATGTAGCATTCACATTATTTCGAATGATGTTCAAAAGCAGACCCTGTATATTCCCCATCCGTGCCGCATCATCCGCTATCGAAAGCAAATCCACCCCTTCCGCCACTAAAAACTGTGCCGTCATTATATCTTTATCGGCGGCATTCGGCGGTGCTACCGGGTTTGGCATGAATGCCCCCGGATTTCGCAGAATATCCCCTGCGGCATCAGAAATCATTTCGACAGAGTTTTGAACTGAAAGTAACTCCGCATCACTGAGGGCTGCCATGTTTTCCGCCAGTGTCATCAGTGATGTGCGCATTCTATCTTCCAACGCCATCTTGCTTTCCGCGGATGCCATATTGCTCATATCGTCAACAATATTAACGATGTTATCGCGCAGAACATAAAGCCCTGCCATTACAACCACAACAAAGACAACGACCGCAATCAGCGATACCCTGACGATAATGGCGAATACTTTTTTTCGCATGGGAGATTTATTCATTCTTATGACCATGCCTTTCTACAACTAAAATGTGGCATGAATCAAGCTTGTCAAGCCCACCTGCCCGATGACTTCGTCACCGACCGGTAAACCCTTATTCAAACTTCACTCACCCTTTCAAACAGACGTTGGGCAGGAACCGTTAATTGAAATTCCGCACTGTCAATCAACACACGGTTGATTTTAGACATGATTATGGTTTCCCGCTCTCCGGCAAGCGGATTCAACCCGAAGAACCTATACCCGGCAGCCCTCATCACTTCATATCCGTACACTGCACCGGGCTCACTGATGTTAAGGAGCACCATGCTTGTCTGAAGTTCGTCGGTATATTCTTTTTCAAGCATTTCCAACCGTTCGCGCAAATCCCGACCGCTGGCTATGATGTCTATGTTCAAGGTCTTATGATAATCGTCCTGTTTGTATTCAATATGACTGGTCTCGTTCAGTTTGCCGGATTCATCTGCGAATTGTACATCAGCACCCAACGATGTGTATATTTCCCGCACGAAGCCTTTCAGGTGAGAAGGGACGTATACCGTACCGCCGTTACTGCCGTCATTTTTCACATAAACAGCCCATGATATCTTTTGTGATGCTAAATTCAATTGAGCCAAATGCTTTTTTGAATCGACCGCACCAAACAGAAAGCCTGTCGGAATAAACCCCAACTTTTCATAGGCTCTGCCGCTTTGCGCATGGTACATCACCATATGCGCATAAAGCAACGAAACATCCTTTTTTTTACATTCGCTTAATACGTGTTCTGTTATAATTTGCCCAAGATTAAACCCTCTAAATTCCGGATTAACGACAAGCGCGCCGATTTCACCACCTCTCATCCCATGATGTTTCTTGTAGGAGAGTGTGGCGGCAGGGATGCCGTCATCGGTAATTGCCGCGAACGGGACTAATTTTCCTTGCCGTATCTTTTCTCTTATAACTTCAACATCAAACATGAACGAATTTGCATAGTTGGAGGGAATCCCGTATACCGAAGCCATACAGTCAATCAAACCCCGAACCGACTGTTCGCCTTTATGAAACGTCAAATCAATCCGACGCCCGCTTTTATTAATCAATGATACCTTTTCCATTGCCTATGACCATTTCCTTCCCGCACACAAAAATACAATGAATATGCCTGCCCGGCTCACCTGCCCGGCGGCAACACCAACAAGCAGGTGAGCTTATGTTCAAACTTCCCCTGCTATTTAATATTCAACATCTTCGAAAAGCCAACCGTGTTCAAAACCGACATAACCGACGGATTGACGTTTCGCAATTCCATCACGCCGCCTTTGGAAACAGCGGTCTTATGCCCAATTATAAGCGAACGCAATCCTGCGCTGCTTATATACTGAACCTTTTCAAAATCGAGAATCAGCGACTTGCATTTCTTAAAACTTTGCAGAATTTTGTCGCTTAATTGCGTATGCGTAATGGTATCAATTCTCCCCGATATGAGAAATATATCGGTATCGCCTTCTTTTACAATCGTAATTTCCATAATAAGTAAATATACTCCTATTTTTTCGGATTCGCAGATTATTATATCATATTTCGAAAGTAAAATCAAGCCTATATAGTCTTAAAAATTATAATATTATTTTCGTATCGAGGGAACAGTGATTATCAAGCCGTCCGCTGTTCCTTTTTACAATCACCGAATTTATATCGGAATAACATCCCGAATCAAGCGTACCGAAATCCCCCATGAACACGATTTTCGCCCGTGTCCGCATAGGCTTGAACTGTTCAATCAAAAAAGTCAGTAACGCATGGAGTTTTTCGTCGGCTTTTCGGTTAATGAAAACCGTGAACCCATAATCATCACCGTTCTTGCTGTCGTTATTGATATAAAACGACTCCTTCACGAAGGCGGATACAATCATCTCAATCGAACGTCGGGTACCTTTGATTTTAATCAGCGAAAAAGCCGATTTAACCAGTTCTCTCAGTTGTTCGGTCTCCATAAAAACGCCATCGAGTTCAAGTCCCATCCATTTGGCATAAATCGGTAATATTTCAGGCGGGGCGACGGAAACGTCCAACAAACCGCCTATGTTATCGATTTTTTCCTGCAAATCATTGTAAAGGGACGAAAAAATCGATATATACCGCCGAAAAAAATCACCGTCTTTACGAAAAACCTCCGGAAAAGTCTTAAAAAAGTTATCGCCCGGCGCGTACACGCAAAAGTCCGAAAACTCAGCTTCCCCGCCGTGGATTTCCACGAAAATCCAGAGATATCGACCACTTTGCTCATACAGTAGGATATCATTGTTGTTCGTGAATACCCCCGCACCTTGTTCCGCTAAAAACTGCTTTTTCTCGTGGGAAGAAACTGCCGGTTCACACAGATAATCGTCGATTCTCACAAGTTCGCCTTTATAAACAAATTCCCGATTGTCCGATGCCGATACCATAACCGAATAAGCAGAATCTTCGCTGACCTTCGCGTTGAAGGTCAATCGACCCCACCCGTTAGCGGGTTGTCCGCTCTCTATCGGCCCTTTATCGAGGGATTTCAAGAACATCAAGCACGTCCCGCTTCCGGCAGTCGTCACAATTTTATCCCCATCAACGGAACCGGCTTCCCCGGCGATTTCCAATCCCTCTTTAAACCCGCGGAACAACCGATTATATCCTATTTTATATTTACGAATCACTGCTACCTACCTTTCAAATCAAACCCTGACAATTTCAACATTGATTTTGCCTGCGTAATACAGCGCATCATCTGCCAGTCTGATATCCGAACCCTCTACCTTCGCGCTTCTGCGTTCCCGTGCGAATATGTTCAGCTCATACACCGATTCACTGCAAGACAGCGACTCTAACCCCTTGAACAGTTCATAATACGACAGGCAAGCCCCGAAAGGCACATCGGTGGTGACACCATCTAACTCTTGCATGATAAAGTTTTCAATCTCGCCTTTTGCATCGCCGGAATAGTTCTTCACCAAGACCTTCGTCTGCACGTCGATAGGAACATACACCGGTTGGCGAATTTCCAGCTTCGTGGTAATCATACGGCGGGCGTTCAGCCAGTCGAAGATACGCTTATACTGAATCGGTGACATGGTCGGAAAAGTTTCGCTCGTGAAAGGCTTCACCGCCACGCTCACGACATTTCGCCCGCGCTCATACACGGCTTTGACCTTGTGGATACAGTATCCCGGTGTTTTGAGGGTGAGGGTCTCATAATCCTCTGCCGTTACAGCGGTAAACGGAGTCTTAATTTCGCGCAAGAACCGCATCCGAAGCTCTTCATTGCTTTCGGCAGACGAACCGCCCGAACCCGGTGACGGATTGTTAAAGACAAACAAGTCACCCCCATCCGGTTTAACGAATTTGTTCCCGGCAATAACATTTCCGCCCTCACCCGCAGTCACGACACAGTCACTCAAATAGAGACGGCAATCATCCGCCAAACCCGGTTCAACGATTTTGATTTTCCCCTCACCCGACAACACCGAATAGCAAAGATTCCCCGGTTCATTCTGACCGGGCTTCATGAAATAATAAGCTTTCTCACCATCTTCATCAAGGTTTTCGACTAAAAGACGAAATTCATCCGGCAATACATTTTCGAGCTGTTCTAAGTCAATGATTTGATTCTCATACCCGGCGACCCTGCCGATTTTATAATGGTGAATAGTCTCATCGTTATAACAAATGATTCGTACCGCCGAATTACAGCGTTTCGGGGCGAATCCGAATCGTTCTTCATCGAAATCAAAGCGAAACCCTCCACCCTCTTCCTGCGGAATTCGAGAAATGAGGTAATATCGCCCGTTCTCGGATTTACTGTAGGGAGTGTACGGGGTATATGCACGATATGCCCCCTTTTTCTTTTCGCGGGCATAGACGGTAAAATATCCGTAATCCGCCATTCGATGCTTCAATTCGACCTTCTGCGGGTCACTGAAGACAAAACTCTTAGATTTAGTGTCTCTCTGGCTGACTCCAAACAGATTAACCGAGACTCGGCTTATTCCCGGAGGGATATCATAACAATTACTCGCAAGAACGCATCTCACTGCAAACCCCGAACGCGGCAAATCGGTGAAATTGCACTGTGCCGTATCCCACGCATGAGAAGGCAGCTTCAAACGGATATTCCCACTCAACAGGAATCCCCTTGTTTCGTCCTCAGATTCTAAATCAATCCAACCACGGTCGGTATAACACTGCCAACCGACCTCCGCCAAAGAGAAATCTGAATCGTCAAAACAATTTCGACGAATGTCGTTTTTTACGTCCACCGACATAACGAATTCTTTTTTATTCCCCCAAAAAGGAAACCTATCGAATATAAAATACAACGATGAGCCGTTCACGACAGGATTCCCGAACACGGGGACGTTCGTCCCGGTGTTCTTGTCAAGAAGATAGGTTACATCCCTGAATCCCGACTTAACCCCGCCATTATAACAGTACACAGCTTTAATCCCCCAGGAAGACAGCTCAATCGGTGAATCAGTCTCAAAGCAAAGACTCCCCACCAGGAGTTTCTCGCCCGCTTTAAGGCTTACCGGCATATTCTTCGCCTGTTGAAGAAGCACCTTCGCCGATTTGTACTCACCGGGTTTAAAGCCCAGCATTTCAAGCAGGCGCAGACGGATTTCGTCGGTGACTTCATTAATGCGGTTTTGCTGAATCATCGTAAAAGCAGAAAGGTTCTGCAGGATTGTAATTCCCGGGTCGGATGGGTTAAAGTTAGTCCACTCATCGGTATAAAGCGGAATTTTCTCAACCGCTTCCCCAATTAACTCTTCATAGCTTTTATCAGCAAGATTAATATTTCCAAGCATATCGGCACTCTCTTTATTATTTTATTGAAAATAAGGGTGTAATACCCCGCCCCTTAGAGCGACTCTCTCGCCCGCAGGGCGAGGGGTGCAGGGCTTGCCCTACGGTGTTACCTTACATTACTCCGCAACGAAAGTCTTGATACTCACGGCAGAGCCGCTCATGACTTTGCCGCGTCCATAGTCGTTTTCAACGACTTTAAAATCACACATGAACCTTATGTTCGCCATTTACCGCAAACATGAACGGCGTGATTTGCAATTCCGACAGTTCACGCTCATGAACACCGGACGAATCCGCATACTTCGCCGTCACGGAAAAATGACGAATCATCGCATCACACCGCACCGAATTAAGCGCGGTATTCAACTGCCGAATACTCGGCAATTCGCCTATCCGGCGGCTTTTCACAGGCTCGATAAATTTCTTGATTTGCTCGATGAGCAATCCGCCCATCTCAAAACCGGTAAGATGATTATTCGGTTGAATCCACACATCCACGCTCAACGTCACCGGAACAGGCTGACAAATATACAACTCTTCTTCGGTGAGGGTTGCTTCGCTCTTCTCAAGAAGTCGTGCCTTCAGTCGTTCACGCACCCCCTCAAACGAATAAGAATTTCCGACGTAATCACCCATCATAATCGCTAATGAAACCGCACCGTTTTTGCGATTCCCGTCGGCATCCCTGCCGATTACACACTTCGCCTGAACAATCATTCCCGAAAACGACAAGGCTTCCCTCATGAAGTCGATTTCGCTGACCAGTCTGTTTTTACCGTTGATGATATTCGCGCCGCGTTCAATCGCTCCCGAAACGGTTTCAAGGTCGCTTCCCGCATAGGTCGCTATGGGGTTGTATACGTCATCGATATACAAGATGTTCCCCATTACCGAATTAATCGCACCCGCAGGCAGGTTTGCCGCCGAACCGTCACAACACTTCACCGTTGCGGTAAAAGCCACCCTGCCGACCACCAACGGGATTTTCACGTTCACACCATCACCGAATTGAATCGAATTACTCATACGGTCGAGCACGTAATGACGCTCCCCCGCTTTTGAGCCGTCGAAATTCTGTACTTCCTCCCATTTCACGAAGAAATCACTGATTCGTCCCAATCCGTCATATTCCACACGGATTTTTTCCGGACAGAGACTCTGCAGTTCCTGCATGGATTCCCGCGAGAGATTACGTTCATTCACGTAGACTTCCGCCGACAGAATGTTATTCGCAGGGAGAGGGAACGACATATTCGCCGTCACCGCTTCCATGTAGAACGATTCTTCTTCCAGCGTTCGCACATTATGAACCTGGACAGCGTTAGTGAGAATCCTTCGAACAAGCGGGGTGTTTTTACCGGGATTCTCATCGAAAGTCATTCTTTCATCGGTGATTCTCAACCAGTAGCGGCTTTTCCCTTCGATTTCAATTCGTGCAAAATCGTCCGCAACCTGAAACATGACTATTCCCGAATTAGAAAGTCGGTTAGTATTATCGTACACCTTCAACGGTGCGAAACCTTTCAAGGTCGAGTACTGGAACTTGATTGACGGGTGAGAAAATCCCATACTTTCGTCAACCTCAAAGAAAAGACTCGCCGGGGAACCCTCCAACCTCCGTTCGAAACCCAAGTACAAGGCATCCTTATCATACGGAATAGGTGAAAACGCCGTAAAAGTCTCCCGCATGAGGAGCGGTCGGGTCAAATCGGTTTCACGTGTTCCCGATATAACACGCAATCTTTGCGGTGACTTCCAGTCCCCCTCATACGAATAAGACAAGAGCAGATTCTTAAGGACAGGCATATTATGAAGGCAGGGCTGAAGGTAACAGTTATCCGCCTGACTCACCCGTATGCGAATTGCACGCTCGGAACTCCCCGCAATAGTAATAGGTTCCCAATCATCGGGACATATAAACGACATCTCGATTTCACCATAGGCTTTTCCGTTGAACAGCGAAGACCAGTCACCGCTGAAAAGTTCCAACTTCTTGAATCCTGTTCCGTTAAAATATTCAAAAGCGATTCTCTCGGCGCAAGTCCGTGCTGTATCAAATGAAATTTGCCGCGGTCTGCGTTTGATTATTTTTAGTTGTTCGTCTAGTTGCTCGGGTGTGAACGTAACTAGTTTTTCACGATAATTCATCTCGAACCGTAATGTGATTTTCGCACCTTTTTGTTTGAAAATCCTGTCATGGCCGATATAACACTCATCGAAAATCGAAATCTGCTCACCAAACGGCATGAACTCTACACTGTCAAGCTCACTCTCGTTATGGCTTACGAAGGTAGGCGGCGCATCCTCACAAGTGGATGCGATTTGCAACGTTTTCACCCCAATGCTCTCGGTGACTGCTCCCACCGCTTCGACACAAACAAGCGAAAACTCACCCGATTCACCCGGTTTGGAACTCATGCGGATTTTTCCGAGCGTTCCGTCTCTCCGTAACACCACCGCCCCGTTTTCAAGCGTAACCGCATCGAATGAAGACATATCTTCTCCATCGTAATAGCTCCACCTAAATCGACCCTCATCGGCTAATTTATGCGATAAATCCCCGCCGTCTTCCCCTTGAATACGTATTAATAAATCAACCTTGTCCTCGGTATCGAAAACATCGGTATGATACATCAACAGGGCGTTTTGCTGAACCCCTTCCCCTTTGTAATCGAACATCTTAAACCGCGGAAACGCCGGAATACCATCCGCGTAATCTTCCAATAATGAATCGAAATCGTCAGAAGGTAACTCTTCAACCGGGAAAAATTTCGGTTGTTCGATTTCTCCCAAAATCGGGATAATTTTCCCGCGTGACGGCGATATAGCCAGCAAGTCCGACAAACGCGAGTTGGTGACGTGAATGTCGGCGGTTGTTTCAAACACCATTACCGAACCGTCATCGCCCGAACCCAGCAGTTTCGTCCCGCAGGGAACATTCACCCCCGGGACGGTGTCGCGGATTAAATCCATCACCACCATTCCCTGTGCAGGGTACGCCGACTGCAGCCCGATGTTCAGCATATTAACGAACTCAATACGATATTTTTCGGGGAGTTGATTAAGCCGCTCTATGCTTCCTTCAAGTTGTTCGGCAAATATCAGCGCAATGACCGAACCTATATCGGGGTTATCGGCATCGAACAGCCATTCCGGTGTGTACGATGATGCTAACCGCGCGATTTGCGCCCATATATCTTCCTTCATGCGTAAATCTATTTTGTAACCGTTATTCGGCTCTTTATAACTCATCTTCATCGTCCATCACCACCTCTGAATTATTTAGATAAAAGGGGAAAACCAGGTTCTCGGGGGTGTTAGTCTCACGAACCATGTACCGTATATTCACCACCAGGCAGTCCGCTCTCTCATCCGACCTGTCGATTTCAACATCTATATCACCGATTCGCGGTTCTTGCTCGGCTAATACCCGCCTAATCTCGTTCGACATAATCGTGAGCATGGTAAGGCTCGTATCCATGAACGCATAACGAACCAAAGTCCCCCCAAAATCAGGGAGAAGCCAGCGTTCACCGCGATTAGTCATAAGAATCAGATACACCGATTCTTTTACGCTTTGTTCGCCCGACGAGACCGCGAAACGCCCCGTAGACGGATTCACCTGTATCGGGAATTTCATGGAACTCCCTAAAAAATTATTGTTTTCGTTGTTCATACTTATATGGTCATGCCTTTCTACCACAAACGTGGCATGAATCAAGCCTGTCTGTCTCACCTGCTCGGCGGCAAATCCACCGACCTATGAGCTTTTATTGAAAGTAAGGGGGTAATACCCTGCCCCTTGGGTCGGCTCTCTCGCCCGCAGGGCGAGGGGTGCAGAGCTTGCCCTGCAGTGTTACCTTACATTCAAATTTACCCTACTTTAATCGGACTACCCGCGATTTTCACCATTCCGCCGCTTTCGATTTTGTGCATGGAAGAAGCGTTTTCTGAAATCTGGGCACCCTCAATTTTTATCATCTGGTCACACTTGACTTTGTACTGTCGGGATGCGGCTATACTAACCTCATTCGCTTCGATTTTCACTGCGCCGGACTCACCATTCATAATCACCTTGATACTGTCCCCCACCTCGATTGTAAGTCTGCTCTTCGCCTTGATTTTCATGTCACCATCCTGCGTCTTCATCTCGATAAAGTTCTCTTTCTCCTTATCGGTGATTCTAATAATGTTATTCTCGTTATCCATAATCAGCGTATGGAGTTTCTGTGCCGTTTGAAGCGTGATTTTGTCCTTCTCGCCCTCACCCTCCTTGTTATCCTCGAAAGTCAGCGTATTACCGTTCTTCGTAACAATTCGCTTAAATTGATTATCCTCATCAACCGAACCCTGTAAGAACGCGCTGTTATCGGTCGGAAGACAACCCACAATATACGGCTTTTCGATATTCCCTCCCTCGAACGCCAGTATCACCTGGTCGCCGACTTCCGGCAGGAAATAATGCCCCCATTTCGCGCCGCCGCTCGGCTGAATCAATCGCGCCCATTGGAGTTCGTTCGCGTCTTTATCACGGGTCGGAACGGTTATACAGACCCTTCCCGGCATATCCTTATCGTAGTTTTTGGCAACTATTCCAATGACCAGTCCGTTAATGCGAGTATCGCCGGTCTCACTCTTTACAACCTTTTTTGCCGCAATTTCATCTATAATATCGTAAAGTGCCATTTTTATGACCATTCCCTTTCTCCGGGCTTCTCTAAAAGCCCTACTTAATCAGAACGGTATCGCTTTCTTGATTGAATCAATCTTGCCGATAATCTTCGTTCTGTAACCTGTGTCATCGCTGATTCTGTGAACTACATTAGTTATATAGAAGCGATTATCCGCCGGCGAACCAACCTCAATCTCGATAAAATTCCCCGGCAGGATTTCCGGGATTCCGATACACTCACACTCCAACCTGCCCAATCGGTAGGACATTTCTTCCATAAGTGACTCCACCCTGGCTTTCGCCTGCTCTTCCGAGTGTATCGACGGGTCGATGTACACCTTCCTGCTCTTATCGATTAATGCCTTTGCTTTGCTTTCGGTTGACATATCCTTGCTATAGGTGTCCCCCGCTTGAATAACCTCGCCTTTTCCCGCGTCGAGACTGCGCACCTCAATTTTCTGCACCATTCCGGTGAGACTGTACTCCAAATCGAAGGTAAGTACCCCCTGCCCGATTGCAAGACACATAATCGACTTTGTAGCCGATTTCGCTTTACGGAAGACAACCGTACCTCTATCGACAAAAAAGTCATAATTAAACTTCTTCGCAGCTTTGAGTATGAAATCATAATCGCTCTCCGACACCATCTCGATTGTTTCGGCACTCGCTTTGTCATCCCCGCCACCTCGCTTCTTGTCGGGGGTATCGGTCACTGCAATATCCTCTATGATTTTCGCCGACTTCATCTTCTCATAAGCCGTCCGCTGAAGAATCTCGCTTACCGCCTCCCCATACGACTTCGCTGTTAAGCTGTTCGCATAGCAAGAAGCCATCATAACGCCTTTCGCATCCATGCCCGTGATTTCGATGTACGGCGGGTCGATTCCGTCATAACCGAAGCTGACCCCCGCTACAAACCCCACGAACACCGGTTCGAGCGTACCCAAATACCCCAGATAGATTTTGAGGGACACCCCCAAAACCGCCTGCTTCTCGACGTCGCTGAAGTTAAATTCCCCGTTGGATTGATTATATGCCCCGTAAATCCGAAAGTTTGCTACCGACGCTTCAAATCCGGCAGTAAGCTCAACCGTGATTTCCCCAATGAAAGTATTCTTCTTTTTTCCGCTGACGGGTTTTCCGTTAACTTCCACGTGAGTCTGCGGGAACTCAAACCCTTGATACTTACCCTTGAACTTCTTGTAAGAACCGTCGCCGCGCTTTTTCGGTATATTGAGCATATACAATCTCCTTGTTTAGAATGAAAGTCTCACAGGAAATCCCCTGCTTCTCTCCCTAAAACTTAAAACCCTATATTGATAAACTTCTGGATATCCTGCAACATACTCTTGCCGGAAATCATATCGGTATCCATACCGGGCGCACCGAAGAAGTCCGAGAATGCCTTATCCCACGTCTTATTTTCGCCGGCGGTCATCACCTGTTGAAGGCTGAGTGTCACCACACTGCGAATCGGCTTCCCCGAAATGCTGAACATGGTGTATTTCGCCTGGACTTCATGCAAAATCCCGGTAAATTTCATCTTTGCCCAGACGAATGAAATCACACGGGTACTTTCACGCATGATTGCCGCAATCAACCCGTTAGTCTGCTTCTGGACACTGTACCCCCCCATTAATTCCTTCGTAAGTGTCCCTGCCGCCGCAAGAACATCGGATGCCGAAATCCTGAACTTGTCACCGTGGAACGCATCTTTATTGCTCACATCATCGAAAATCAAGTCAACCGTCATAAAAATCGACTCTTTCCTTTTCTGGGAGTTGGGAATCGACGCATCAAATCGGTCTTGAAGATATTTTGCTTGAACAGGTACCGAGTTCGCCTCAAACTTAATACTCGCCGGATTAAACTGCACCTGTAAAGAGTGGAAATCCCCGCCGGGAATAGCACTGCCCGCCGATTCCAACGCCGCCGAGGCAGCATCGGCAATCGCACTCGACCCCATCGTGCTGCCGGTATCTGTATAAATGACGAGTTTGGCCTTCTGATTAAATCCAAGCACACCCGCCGCATTAGCCGCTAATACATTCATGTCATATCCTCCCGATTATAAACCGAACGCGCCCATGTTCAGCACGTTTCCAACGTATCCGTCGGCAGATGTGTAATTACTCATTCCCGCACCGCCGAACGCCTTGTCAAAATCTTTAATCCAACGGTCACTTTCGTTGTCGTTCTTTTCATTGACCAACCTCAACCGCAGATTCGCACGGACCGGATGTCCTTCAATCGAAAACATGGTATATTCCGCCGACAGATTCGTAATGTTCCCCTCGAAAGAAAACTCCCCCCAAGTAAACTCCACCATACGGGTATACGGATTCCGCAATGCGGCGATAAAAGCCTCCACCTGCGGACGAACCGACCATACCTTTCCGAGTGCTTTAGCCCCCATAGTCGCAACATTCTTGATTAAATTTGCCGCACCGGGACTAAACTTTTCGCTGGTGAAGCAATCAAACAGATTGACTTCATCAAAAACCAGGTTCATTGTCAAGGTGACTTTTGCCGGCTCATGAGCTATTTTTCTGGAAGAGGGTGAATCTTTATCCGAACCCTCCAAATTCGACTTAACATCCATCGGTTGCTGTCCGTTCAACAGCAGTTCCTTTGGGTTAAACTGAACCTTATACCGCCGGTCATTCGAAAGCATAGGCAACGGAACAGCATCCATCAGTTCGCTTTCGGGGAGAGACGGCATTACCGTACTGCTCCCGCCGGTCTCGCCGAGATTCATTTCGGCGGCCTTCTCGCGAAAGTCACGAATTGTTATAATAGCAGTCGTAGTACTGCCGAGTATGAAATTCTTGGCTGAATTCGCAAGGCTCATATCATCTCACTCCCTGATTTTTTCCTAGATTCGACCTCTCCTCGCCTTTTCGAGAGAAAGCCGCCGCTCCATATTATTGTACACCTTCTCGGAAATCACGTTCATTTGCTTTGCGATTTGATTGGCAATAGTGCTGTTCACCAGGTTCGTGATATCCTCAGTGCTTTTCGCTGTCTGCTCTTGAATCATTTTATTCACCCGGGTTTCACTCAAGGTCTGATTCACGATGGTTTCGGTTTTGCTCGTCTCACCTTGATTGGACTCACCGCTGTTACTTCGAGAAGCCAGTTTCTCAATCAACTCCTCCGAAAATCCTTGATTATCCGGCAATTTGTGTACGGTTTGGGCAGCCCCCTGAAACATTCCCGACCTCGCTTGCGTCAAAGGGGTTGCCGCACGCAGTTTCTCGGTGACTGTGTTGGTGCGTTCATACAAGGTCTGCGTTTCGGTATTAAGCCGCTCGGTCTTGTGGAATAATTCCGTTTGCGCCGTTTTCTCGAACTCCCGCATTTCGGTATTGAACAGGAGTACTTTTCTCTCCATTTCCGATTGTGATTGCGGTAAATCGCTACCCTGCCGTTGACGAACAAGGCTTTCATAAACCAACTTTGTAGCGTCATCCGCCACCGCCATTGCAATAGCTTCTTCGGGCAACAACCGACCCAATCCCTCCAACTTATGCGACAATTTCGGCATTTGAGGGATTTTCTCCTCTTGTTCTTCTCTGCCCTGCCCTCCGCGACCGAACGCTTTTCCTGTAATCTCACCCTGCGACCGACCCATCGGCTTTTGCCCCGAAAGTATTTCCTCAACTAATCGCGTGGCTTCGTCAACCGAAGACGGTTCAATCACATCACCGAAATCTCTCCCCGCCGCCATTTCGGTTTTATGGGTTAATTCAGTTCGATTAATCTGTTCGCCTACGTTAATCTCTTCACCGCGGGATGGTGTTTTACCACTTTTCTGCAACGGAATCTGCGACGGCAATGTACCGGGCTTCTGCCCCAAAAGGCTCTGATAAATCAAGCGAGTAGTTTCATCCATTTTAGAGAGTTCGTCTTGGTTAAACGGCTGAAGTGTCAAGTGGGTGGTCTCGGCTTCCCCGAAAACATCCTGCAGTACATTCCTGGGAAGGGTGTCATCTGTTTCAGACTTATCACGCAGGCTCTTCGGCAACGATTCTTCCGACCTATCACCGGGGAGTTTCAACTCACTTGCGCTTTCGATAAGTCTCTGCGCCGTCTCCCGATTGCGCCGATCATATTCGTCTAAATATTGCTTCAATTCGTGGGTGGTTTGCGATTCCGGCTCTTCCTCCTGCAACGGCTCCCCCCCAGAAAAGTCTTCAATCCGCGAAATATGTTCGGTGACTATATCACCGAAATTCGTGACATTTCCGTCCTGTGAATAATCTTCAACCGACTCATACAAGCTGATATTCTGCGTAATTTTCTTCGCTAAAGTGTGAGTGAAGGTATTTATATCCACCCCGCCGTCAACCGAAGAATGCGATACTTCAGTGCGGGTGTAAGGGGTTATCAAAGCCGCTTTCTCCCGATTCAATTCTATAAGCGACCTACTGTACTCTTTATATAAATCCAATCTGCGGGGTTTTTCTACCGCTGAAACATCATCGCCGTCGTTTTTGCCCGAAAAATCCCCCACTCCCGAATATGAATCGCTTTCTCTGTCCTCGGTAACAGCGAGAATAGTTTCGGCAGGCGAAAGCGGGTGTCCCGTGCTTATTTCCACTAAAAGAAATTCTTCGGTTTGAGAAAGTTTGCGTATTTTATCGCTGATATCACGGTCTTGTTCGCTCAAAACAGTCTTGTAAGTCCTGAACATCTGAAACCGCTGAAGTGATTTCTCTGCCGAATTGTATATAACGTTGGATATATCCAACCAGAGGTTTTCTCCGCCGATTTTCTTTTCGAGCCTTGTCGTGAACAGATTATCCACCAGCGTAAGCAACACCCCTGCCGCACTCTGTTGAATTACTTGACTTTCGTCGGACGGCAATGGGATTTCTTCGCCGGTTTCATACCGATTTATATGAATATGCGCAAGTTCCGCAGCCGAATCTTCGCCGATTAAATCCCGCTTGATTTCGGTAAGACTAATCAAGTCACCGGCACGAGACTGCTCTGCCGTGTGAAATTCCGCCGCACGAACCCGATTACTGATTTCGGCTTTGTTTGAGGTGTAATTGCGCATGATTTGATAAATGTCCGACGTTTGGAGACGATTGTAAACGTCATTATGAAGCGTGTACCGAGTTTCCGATTCATGTGTGACGTTTTGCCCGGCAGATTCGCCCCGTTTCGCTGTAAGCGTTTCCCGCACGAATTCGCCATCCCCGACGTTCGTAACGCTCTGCCGATACAAGTTCAAAAGGTTGTGTACGTTTCGACTGTCTTGACGAAGTTCCCGTACCTGTCTCATAAACAACGAAACGTCTTCAACCCCGATTTTACGCAAAAATGACGAAATATACACTTCGTCTTGATAGGTGTAGCTTGAATCGTCACTGAACAAAATCCTATTCACAACATTATTGAGTACGTTAAGCGAAAAACTCCGCGAATTACTCACATTGCTCTGAATATTGATTCCGCCCGATTCAATCGGGAATTCCGGGATTTCCGGCGGTGTATTAATGAGGAAAAACAAATCCTCAGCCGTGAACTTCGAGTTGATTATGGAATAATTCCCGCTGATTCTGCTGTAGAACGGGTCACTTTGAATTTGCGTTTCGACCTTTTCGGGAGATGAATCCCTTAAATTAGACGAATCCGGCGGCGAAAACAACGTTATCCGCCGCAACGAACGAAGTTCAAGCGGTTGTTTGAGTACAATCATATCGCCACCCCCTCTAACCTTTTTTAGCTTTTTAACCTTTTGCCTTACCCTCGAAAGTCTTATCCTCGTTCAGCGCATCCACCCACGGAAGGTCAAGCAGAATCATCTCACGATATGCGATTGTGGTGGTGTCAGTGATTAAAGATGACTTATCGGCGACTAACTCCCCATAGGTTTTCTTCATAACAGTGCAACCGGTGAATCCGTATACCCGTGTCCACATCTGGGGATTGAAATTATGCGTCGGATACCGCGCTATGATTAAAAGTACCGGTAATGCCAGTTCCGCGCCGTTCGGAAGCGGGTCGATGTAATCCACCCCGATATACCGCTCGACTTCCAGCGTAAACGGCTTACTTATGGGCTTACGTTTCATGTGAACATAATCGTTAAGCCCGCCTTCTTGTATAAGTTCATACTCGTTCTCTTTTGTGAACGCCCGAACACTCTTGCACGGAAGGTCGAACGCCAACTCCACCCGAAGCATAAAATTAAAACCGACAACCGGGTTGACACCTTTATTCCATACAAGATTATTATCATCTTTCATCGAACGATTCGCCATTCTTGTGACCATACCTTTCCGAGACACAAAGTCTCTATCATATCACATTCGGGGACTGAAATTAATATCACGCAGACTTTTTTCTTTTTTGTTTTGCTTTTCCGAGGGAGTTAAAGCGGTATTGATTGAGGAAATTTCCGAGCACCATCGCCGTCTCGCGCTGTGTTCCAATGCGGCGACTTCGCTGTTACTCCAGTGGAAATAATACGATATGAATGCCATTTCTTTGTACAGTTCCTCTTCCGGATATAACGCTATCCCTCCGCGGTAAAATTTACGGGTACCTCATGCTGATGTCCACACTCGGGACAGACCGACTTGATTACCGGCGGTTCTATATTATTGATTCGCTGATACATATCCTGCAAAAACGCCAAATCCGCCGTGAATAAATTTTCGATAATCGTAGGAACTATAGTAGGGACTCCCTCCAGTTCTGTAATCACCCGTGCGAGAATCACCACTGTCAAATACGACGGATTCCCCAATACGCGCGGGTCACGGGTTGCGCCGATTTCATCTCCCGCCGTTGCAAGCCGCATTTTTCCGCGTTTGCGAACATTTCCGTCGCTATCTACAAACCCCCTCGGCAGTTCGAATTCATAAACCGTTGTCATTAATACTCTCCTCCTTACTTTTTATACAAATTATGCAAAATCACGCTTATTTTACTATGTAAAGACAGTCACGGAACGTCCGGTCCCGCAACTGTCTTGAGATTGAAAGGCTTATTCGGCATCTCCGCCGCCGCCGCCGCCACCGCCTGTATTTGCACCATATTCCATAGGAATCAATATTTCCTCATAAGCGATTTCAACTGTTTCGATTGCAACTTCACTCGTGGTGGAGTTCAAGTCCGCGCCGGTATACTTCGCCACCCATGCGTTTTTGAACACCCATACCATATGAGTAGCCCCCGCAGCGGAACTTACAACCGATTGCGGCGAACCTTCGGTTATATCGATTAATTCAACCGTAACGTCCTGTCGATCGATTTTTCCCCGTCTTTCGTTCACGCAAGAAATCACCCATTCCTTGAATGCGCCGCCTTTAGTAAGACCGTACTTCAGCGTGATGTTTCCGTGTTTCACAAGTCCCGGGATTTTAATCGGTGCAAGGCTTCCTGCGTTTCCCTGCCTAAACTCGATTACATCTACGGTGGAATCGATTCCCGTTACTTCCGAGAACGCCGCGCTTCCAACGTCGCTCCCTACGGTGACCAGAAAATTCATTTTGGTCATCGGATAAAAATGTGTTCCCATTTGAAAATACACTCCTTTTTTAATTAAAGTTTATTTAGTTTAGCTTTGTTTGGCTATTGTTTGATTATTCTCCACCACCGGCTTCCGACGTGAACTGAGTCACACGGAATATAACAAATTCGGCAGGGCGAGAAGGTGCGATTCCTATGTTGCAGATGAGTCTGCCGTTCATGATATCGTCCTGGCTCATCGTACCGGTTCCTATATCCACGAAATAACTTTCGCCGGGAGTTTCCCCTGCAAACATTCCCCCTCTGAACAAAGTTTCGAGGAACGACGAAATCGTCATCTGAACACGCGCCCACAGCGAAGAATTGTTCGGCTCGAAAACGACCCAATTGGTGTTGTTCTTGATGGATTCTTCCACGAAGATGAAGAGTCTGCGGATATTCACGTACTTGAAGTTAGAGTCGGAACTTGCGGTTCTCGCTCCCCACACGCGGATTCCCTGTCCGGGCAACGCACGAATCAAGTTTACCCCAATCGGATTGAGAATGTCTTGTTCGCCCGTCGTGTAGTTGACCGACAATCCCGTACAAGCGACGGTTTCGTTAGCGGGTGCTTTGTGAACTCCGCGCGAAATATCGGTACGCGAATACACTCCCGCTACAGAGCCTGACGGTGGGATGAACAACGGCTTCTTGGATAATCTGTCAAATACCCGAACCCACGGATGATACATCGCCGCATAGGTAGAGTCAATCATGTTACGATACTCGGCGATTTCATCGACCTTCGTGTAAGCCGCCGGAATGTCAATCACCGCAAAACGATTCTTTTCTCTCTCGCAGTGGGCAACCAACGAAACCACAACTTCGGGAATGGTAACACCCGGCACCGCGATTATACTGACTACGTTGTTTTCGACAAAAGCTTCGATTCCGGTACGTTTTCCCGGCCCTTTGTTTTCACCGATGAACACGCCTGCATCAACGTTAGCGGTATTTCCGTCTGTTCCCCCTGCGAATGAAACCGTACCCTTCAAGATTCCCGTTCCGAACACCAGCGATACTGGGTTATCGATTTCGTTGGTATCTTTGATTGTAAAATTGACGGTATCACTCGAACCCAGGCGTTTTACAATGTAATTCGGTGACGATACGTTAAGCGAAACGTCATTGTACACTTCGGCAATATCATCGCAACGGACGATTATGTCCATTTCTGCCGAATAAACGAACACTTTCGGGACTATAGCCTCGTCAACCGGGCTGGAAGCGAACGCCTTTTCAAACGTCACCGTTCTGTCGAATATAGTGGAAATTCGGTTGTACTCCCCTGCGAACTCCACGATGTCCCCTTCAGCGAATCCCGATGTAGTTTTCGCAGTGAAAACTTTGTCGTTGCCGTCATCTGCGGCAACCAACTGCATTTTCCTCTTATTGCTCGCTATAAACGAGATGTTGATTCTGTTACCCCATTTACCTTCGTTCGTGGCGGTAAAGGTCAGAATTCCTTGCTTTGCTTTCGCGGCTTTAGCATCTGCCGGGACTACCCTGCTGATAAAGCAACGTGTTCCGCCATTTGCGAAGAACTGTTCGACACTGTAGGGCAAAAAGCGGAAATCCCCGTGGGTATATTCGCTCAAATAGCCCCCGAACTTGCGTTGGTAATCGGCGAAATTAGTTACAAGAACCGGTGCGCCGACCGACTGCCCCCTCTCGGTTAATCCGATGAATCCGGCTGTGCTTGTACCCACACCCTCGATTGAACGGGGTGATGAGTCATACTCCTCGACGTATACGCCCGGTGATAAATATTCAGCCATACTTGTTTCGGTTTCGGATTAAAATATTTTCCGAAACCATCCTCCTTTCGGTTGTAAAAAAATTTTTTTATTTATTTCCGCCCCGGCGGAAAATCAACATAACACGCTCCCTTGTCCCGGGGAAACGATACTAATCGAACCCCCGAAAGCGCAGAGCAAAGTCGAATCGGGCTTAAGTGCGGGCTTCCCGCCGATTAAGACCGAAGCACCCCCCAGCCAGATTCCTACAGGTGAAGGAATACACGGCATCGGTGTCAAAACTCCCAACGCTGCGGCGGTTGCCGCCGCTACCTGCGGATTCGCCATCGAATTACACATTCCGCATGGGGTGATATTGGACATTGCAACCGAATCCTGAACCGTTGCGATTGGCTTGTTCTCTGCCAACGTCATCGTTTGAGAAGTGACCATCAATGTCCCCGGCGAAGTTCCCATCGTGCAAACATAACTCGCCCCTGTAACTACTACCGGCATATGTCTACTCCTTCCTGTCTGTTTTGGATTTCGCGGTTGATATAATCAGCCCACCCGAATCAAGCGAATTGAAATCCACGGTCTGAAAAAACTCTCCCTTTTTAGTAACGAACCGCACAATCCATTTTTCAGGCTTGGATTTATCCGAAACCCCTTTTCGAACCCGTAGGGTGTAGCTGTTTTTCTCGGCTTTTCCGATTACCCGCGCCGAAACGGTACAGTTTTCCGGCGGACTCTCAAACCCTGTTTTCACCTTAATGACAGTGTCCGAAACGCTCTTCTCGATTATAAACGGCTGATAGGACTCTTCCTCGGCATTCACCGCCGCATAATACACACTGTCCAGTCGAAGTTTATAAGGATTGAACACAGTCAAGAGCAGTTTACGTGACTCATACCCCTTTATAAGGCAGGGACTCGCGCTGATTTTAACCGCATCAATCTCGCTGATTCCCGAAAGCTTCCCCTGCAGTGTATGACACGGAAATTGCGGGAGATACTTTTCATCGGGAAGCATATGCGTTTCGATATACGGCAGATTCTCGTCTAATTCGTCATATTTGACATCGACCGTTTTAGACTCATACCCCTTCGCCGAAACTTCCACCGTAAAGTCAAGGCGTTGACCGGTTTCTTTGTCGCACTCGGCAGCTTTAATAAAAACCATGTTCGCATCGTTATCAATTTTCGGAAAAAAATCCGCACCGTTGACCTTAACCTTTATATCCCGCGAAATAGTCATTCCCGTTATTGTGTCAATGAGACGCAACGCTAAATCCAGCCGATAGCTTATAGTAGAAACCCTTACCATTTACTAGCCACCCCCCTCCCTTCCGTGACGATCGTTAATATTAAACTCTGCTCTCGTCACGCGCGGAGTATCGATTATGATTTCACTCGACAACAAAACCGGTGCCGCCCGATAAAACAGGCTGATTTGATATGGTTTGTTAATCGCCGACCAAACCCGGACTTTATCCTCCAGTGACAACCGCGCCGGGGAAATCACAACCGGGGGTTCGTTTGTTTCCAACCACGGCTGAAGCGTTCGCGGGTTGATGACATTTCCGTCGTTGACGATTTGCGCCGCCCTGCCTATGATTTTCTGTATATCGTGCGCTTTCAGCCCCATCTGTGAAGAACCGTTAATGAACAACATATAATACAACGCATATGGTCGCGGCATTTTCTGCAACCGGGTCTTTCCTGCGTTCAAGAACGGCGTAGTCGAGATATCGCCTTCCTCCCGAACATCGTAAAGGTACAACCCCAGGATATAATCTACGTCCTGTTCTGCGGGGGAAGACACGTCTATGTTGTTCGGTGACGGAATAGGCTCGGGGCACATCTTCTGCCGCAACGTCTTGACCAAGTGACTGCTTATGTCTGAAATAATCGGATAGTCTGCCATAATTTAATCAGTACCCCCTCAAAAAGATTCCCAGAAGCTCATCTGCCGTTGCCCTGAACCCATCATGGGTCAACACACCATAATCGGTACCCGGAACGTACATTCCGTCACAACCGAAGTTTTGAAGCGTATACACATTCGGAATATAAACGTCTGCGCGGAACTTTGCGGTAAGCGGCATTTCTTCCGATTCAGAGCCATCTTTACTCCTGATTACCATTTCCGAATAAGCGGTGAATCCGTAGTACGCTGTTCCTCGTGTCAATACAGTTTGATTGCGATTGCGATTCCACACGTACCCCATTTTCGAGAACTTTGCAACCGTTTTCGACGGGAGATAAACGCCGAGCGGTTCGTTGCATTTGAGCCAAACGTATACATTACCCGAGTTAAACTCATTCGTTGTTTTAAAGCGGGCAAGATTATACGCTTCATCGCTTCCTGTCTGGTCGTAATAATCCACCAATGCCATTATGAAGATGATTGCGTTATCTCCGTCAAGGTTTCCCAGAAAACCCCTTCCCAATAAATCGAAATCTACATCCCCCCGCATGGAATCATCATAAGCCGCACGATTATCGAGAATAGCCCCCTCAACCTTATCGATTAACCCATCAAATTTGTCGGTTCCGTCCCGTTCGGATTTGCGGAGCATGGCATCGTACACATCCTTCAAAGCCGGGAATGCGATTTTATAATTCGGGTCGAGTAATCCTATCAATGCATCTATTCCGTCATCTAAACCATTGCCGTCCCCGTCAATTGCATCAAGCAAGTTCCCGCGGAGTCCCGCAACGAGATTTCCGACTGAATTATCCGAAAGTCCGTTGTTCAAAAGACTTAACTGCGCTTCTAAATCTCGAATCGCGCCGTCGTTGATTCCGCCGTTACCCCGATTCAAATCGTCAAGGTCGGATTCTAAACCGGAAATCCGATTGTTCAGGTCACTCAAATCCCCTTCGAGTCCGGCTATAGCCTCCCCGTTAGAACCGTCGCCGTTGTTAGCGTTCAAATCGTCTAAGTCCGACAACAAACCCGAACGCTGTCCGTATAAATCATCCAACAATCCCGTTAAATCACGAATAGCATCATCATTTTGACCACCGCCGCTGTTACCGTTACGCAAGTCATCGAGTTGGGTCTGTAAATCGGCAATTTGAGAGTATAAGTCGTTTTCTTCCTCTGCGATTTTAGCGTCAACCTCTGCAATCAACCCCTCGATTCGTTTTGCGCCATCTAAATCATTATTGTCGAGTGCAGACATATAATCACGTTGAAGTTCGGCTTTCTCGGCTTGGAGTTTATCTAAATCGCTCCCCCCCAACTTCCGCTGAAGTGCCCGCATAAGCCGCGACAAAAACTCGATATGGTCTTCTACGCTGTTATCGGAATACCATTTATAATTATCCCTCTTGACGAGTGCGTACCAACCGGTCGTAAGCTCAAGGCGTACGCTGATATAATCAATCCCGTCAGCCGGATTCATTCGGTCGGTCTTCACTTGAATGAAGAACTCTAACTCACTTCTAATTCCGTTGAGGTTTCCCGCGCTCTTCCCTGCAATTGAATTAAGAATCGCCCCGGCAGCCCCCTGTGAGACCGCTTCACGGTACTCACCGCTTTCTCCCGCCGAAAGTGCTGCAGTATATCTCGTAGTCGCAAGTGGAATCAACACATCACGCAAAACGACAAATTCACTTTCCCGATTGATGATTTGGTCGCTGAGGATTCTGTCTAAATCAACCAGATTCTGCACCGCCGTATCACAATCGGTATAATTGTTCGCATTCGCGGCACGGATTAAATTGGTGGCAAATCTGAAGTATACTGTTGAAGAAACGCTTTCCCCCTCACTCATCATTCGCCCCTGATGAAGAATCAACGTTGATTGCACATTAGCAAGACTTTCGTTCACCGCTGCAACAAGCGCCATATCGGGAGATGAAGCGGATTCACCCTCCGACTCTTCGGTTGCTTCGGTGTCCTGCATGGTTTGCAATTCTTCGGCGAAATCCAACAACTCCTGCTCTAAAATCGAAAACACCTGCTCCCGCCGCGTAGCATCTACCGAATCCATCACCGATTGAACCGCATTCTTCTCGGGATTCTCCGAACGAGGTGCCATCGCCGAATAATACGCCTGGAGTGAACTCAACTCATTATCGCATCGGTCGGTGATTCCGTTAGTCACATCGGTCTGAAAAAACTCTTCCAACCGCTCAATTTTCTTCTTCCCCTCATCCGACTCGCTCTGATTCTCCAGATATAAGTCGAACTGCGTTTTAAGCGGGAAAAGCTCCTCCAACAACTCAAGCTCATACGGGTCACGTATATCGAAGATGTTTACCGGTCGATTCGTACGGAGGTCGTAGGTAATTCCGTCCGACTTGGTGTGGTGGGTGAAGAACAACCCTTCAATCACCGAATCCATTACCGGCATACTCTCCCCTTCGAACGCCTCGGCAATCGCCGAAATGGTTGTCGCTGTTGTGATGTCACACCACACGCCACCCATAAGCTCCGACTTATAATAGATTCTGTCCTGACCGGATTCCATTGCCGAATCATATGCAATATCGTACAAATTCTCCGACAGTCCACTCAAGTGAATTAAATGCGAACCGATTGCAAGGGTGGAATTCTCGATATCAGCCGCCTTGATATGAACCGCCCTTCTTTCATCCCAGAGAGCATTCACAAACGTCACTGTCAAAATTACCACGGCGGTCAAAACGGCAACTGTCGGAATAATGATTTTTTTTCGTAAAAGTTTTTTCATCTTTTTGCCTTTCGTTCGCCTTTTTCGCAAACGCACCCTTTCTTCAGATTCTTCAAAATTTAACCCGGAGATTCAGTCTTGAGCATAATGGTCTGATTTTCCGTGTTAAACCGCGCTTCCCCCACGAAACCCTCATCTTTGTCGTACACCATTATCTTAACATCGTCCAACCCGGTAATCAACAGCGACAAATAGGTGAAGCTGTCCGCCGCGGGAATAAGCGCGCTGCTGTAAACGTCATTCTCGCCATATACGATTTTGTAAAATCCCGCATTAGCCGAAACGTCAAACTCCAGCATGATTTTCGATATACTTACCTCGCCCGTTACATCGGTGGAAATTTTATACGTACCGACCTTCCGCTCAACTTCCTCGTCACCCGACAATTCTGCTTTGGGAATCGGCAGAACATCCCGCGGAGTCGTTGTGTCAATCACACATTCGGCTACGAACGTATCCCCATCGAAAACCCGTACCGTCAAATCATCACTGTCCCCATTCACAAGAGTGAGGTGACGGATTCTCTTATCCGCCTCGGTTCTCTCCCCGATTTGCACCCCCTCATACCATATTTCATAATGGGTGATGTTGGGTTCAAACCCGACAGGAACATCAATTCCAAAAACGAAGGTCAAATCCGAGATGTCATTGTAAATGTAGTAATACACATCTTTTCCCGGGAGACTCAGCCCGTCGCCCATAGCATCGGTCGTAAGGGAGGTTCCTTTCAGCAGGGAAGTAATTGCACCGCAGGTCAATCGGTCGAAATTCATCAACAGTTCATTATACGAACCCATGGCATCCATAGCTTCAATCTGAATCGCCTGATAATCGTCCTGCTTCTCCTTGACTTCATCGTATTCCGCTTTGCCGATTTTATTGAGACTCAACACCCTCTCAAGCTGAACGCGGGTATCTTCTTGCGTTTTAATCATCGAAAAGGCTGCGTTCTTCGCAGTAACCAACGCTTCATAATCCGACTTGACTTGATTCGTCAAGTCCTTTTCAGCGGATTCCCGCTCTTTTCTCGCCGTATCTAATTCCATACAAGCGGTATAGAGTGCATAAATCTCATCTTCAATGTATCGAGTTCCGCTGATTTGCCCTTTCAAAAACTCTTTTGAGAAAGTGATAAACAAAATCCGATACTTTTTATCCCACGGCTCATCAAACGTCTTTGTCATCTCATCGTACTTCAATTGAAACGCCGCAAAATCTATACTCATGCCGTTTTTTGCTGCGTTCACAAAAGGCCCGATTGGGTTCATTTTAGAACCGTACTGTTCCTTCATCAAGACTTCATACTGGTCGAGGTTCATTCGCGCCATAGACTCGGCAATCCGCGCTTCATAAACCGTCTGATCATTGTTCAAAGTGAATTCTATAATATCCTCTAAATGTTCACGGCTGATTTCCGCCGTCTGCAAAGGGGGCAAGAACCGATACCCGGTGGTCAAATCCAACGAAACGATATCGCCGAGTGCTTCTTTTTCACTTTGGAAATTCCGTTTCAACTGTGCGATTTCTTCTGCCAGTTTGTCAACCGACTTCTCCATTGTATCTATATCATTTTGATTTGCCAGTCCTACCGCGAACCTGGCAACGTTGCGTTCAAGTTCGAGCCGTGACAACTCCAAAACTTCCTCTTTGAAACTGACTTTCTCCTGCAAGATGTATACCTTAAAGAAGGAGTTACTTACATCGTTCAAAACATCGAACCGTTGGTCGCTCATCTTACGCTGAAGCGTTGTGATTTCACTTGTCAAAGCGAGCGGTTTCATAACAAGTTCAAACTCTTCAATTAAATTCAGTTTTTCGGGGAGTTTAAACGATAAAAGCGGAGTCCACCGCAATGTGCGTTTGTTTTTTGCTTTCGCCTGAATCCCCTTCACTGATTCTGTATACTTCATCTTCTTGAGCAAAATCTGATTGTAGGTTTTCTGGATTTCATCGCTGTTCGCCAAAGCCAGCGACTGTGCTTGCGCTAACGAAAAGGTCTTTTCCGGGAGAGAATAATTGTTTTGCACGGTAATCGTCAAAAGCGAACCGGCGAACACCATGCACATAACGAGACTAAACAGTCTGAGTATTCGTTTTTTCATGCTCTCCCCCCTTTTTTCAAGAATTAATCGCTTGTAATAGCATACATAAAGAAGTTCTGTGAAGCCGAACCGGTGCAATAAAAAGTATAAAGCAATCCATCAAGCTTATATGCGAAGATGTACACGCTGAAATCCCTGTCGTAGTCGCTTACGTTGAAGACGTTATCGAAAATCGCCGTCATGGTCATATCAACGTCACCTATAATATTATCGCCGATTAGATTAATCGCCGCCGCCTCACCGAGTGTTACCCACGTTTCGCCAAAATAATCCGGTGCCCCGAAAAAATCCGTAAGCTGACTTATCGTAGCGAGATTATGACTGCCAAGCCAAATCGAACCCTCAAGAACCATCACTTTTTTAACGCTCCAGTCGGCTTCCAACGCATCCTGACCGCCATCGACTTCATACACCGCATTAATTTCCGGCATTTCGACACAATAATCGTCCGCCTCGGAATAAACGTTCTGTCTGCCGGTATACATTATTGAAATTTCCGATGTGGTTTTTCCGATTAACTCACTGTACAGAATGTTTCCTCGTTGAAAAGTCCCGCTGTAAATCAGCGTTGCCGCCGGATTGTACAACATTCCCTGACCGTTCCATTCCCCTCGGTGAAACTCACCGTTGTATTCGAGTGAACCCGCTAATCGGTACTGTTTTCCGTTGCCGTGATACAGATTGTCAACGAAATCTCCTTCATACCTCAGTTCGCCTGTGCTGTAGTAGAATTTTCCCTGCCCGTTATACATATTCCGGGCGAACTCGCCCTCGTACACAATTCCGCCGTTGTGGTCGAACAGTTTCCCCTGACCCTTAACCTGCCCCTTGCTGACTTCACCTACATAGGCTACATACCCGCTTCTCGCCACAATTCGTACTTCGCCTTTCGCAAACCTCAGCGGTATCGAATTATATTTATAAGTAGGAATCCCTCCCCCGCCGAACCAATCGCCCCGCGGCGCAATCGGCGATAAAACGAAAATGTAAAAGATACTCAAAATCCCTACAATTACCGTCAATGCGAACGCCAGTCGCTTGCTGACCAACCAACCGAGTATGCCGTAATAATCCTTCTTGTCGCGCGGTTTTACATCGAACAGCTTCGCAAAGAACGTCCTTATAGAGACAAGCCCTCTTGTTCTCCACCAGAGCGGACTTGTCAATAAGCGCAACTTAGTCCACAGCGAAATAAACCTTACCCTTATCGCTCCGAACATAGAATTCAAGAACCTACCCATTACTCACTTATTCCTTCATTCACTATTTATAATCTAAAATTTGTCAAATCCCTTGAAAACTTGATGCACAACCCTACTCGTCATCTATTTCGAAGAGATTGTAAGACACCTTCGACAAATCGCCCATGTTAAAGAAATACTCACAAGCGAAGATATACCACTTTGCCACTCCATCGTTCGGATTCGAACGGAGAATCGCCGAAAACTCACTCCTCGCAAGGTAGAAATCATTCTTGAAGAACAATCGAATCGCCTTTTGAAACTTTTCGTCGTATCGAACCCGCATAATTCGCTCATTATCGGGATAGCAATCGAGCAGTTCGTAAATGTTATAGCTGTACCGCTTATCGTTCGATGACAGGAATCCTATGAACCGCGCCGAAAAATTAATCGGTGTGCTGGACTCCTTCAAACTGTTGCAATACTGTTCAGTCATCACGATTCGGCTACCCAACGCACGCAATCGGCTTGAATAGGAGTTCAGGAAGTTCAACTCACACGATGACAGGAACGGGAACGCCTTCTCGTCACTCCCCGCTATTCCGTACAGGAATTTGGTGTTATGCAAAATCATGAAGAAATCCGGGTCGAGCGACTTTTCGTTGCCTTTATTGCTTTCTACCGTAAGCGGAATCACCCGACTCTGTCCGGTCCTCTGCCCGAATCCGCTCTCACCGATGCCGGCACCGATTAAATCCAAACCAAACCGGATTCCCGATGCTGCACCCATCGCCGCCGGAAACAAAATCGGTAATGCCGAAAGATTGAAATCCCCCGAAAGCATCATGCCGTTCTGTTTTTGAACCTGTTCATGCACCTGAGCAAAACAGTCACTCACAAAAGTCATAAACCCGTTATCGCCGACAACCGCTTGAGCATCCACCGCATTATCGACCGACAGCATACACAGATTATCCCGAACAGATGCCATGTCTCCGTTGGTTATTTCGGTGATGTTTGCACGGTCCAGCAGATTTTCGATTCCACGCGGCACAAATCGGTAAAATGAATTCACCATGGCTTTGGTCTCATACTCGTTAATCGCCAACGACATTCCCATTTCCGACAACGCACGCTCGATTACCCCTGCATCCCCGTAAGAACTCGATTTGTTATCCGTCTCAAAATCACCGTGCGCATATCTGCCCATTTTATTAATGATTTTTCTGAGCGGTTTAGTCAGACGATTATTCAGCAGATACATCAAGAGTACCAAAGAGAGTACTAACACAAGACCGTTACGGAGATAATCGTCATACACCTGCGAAACAAGAGGATGAATATCGGTAATCGGGACAGAAGTCACTATCAAAGCCGAAACTCTCCCTCCGTAGAAACACGGAACCACACTCACTGCGTAACCGTTATGAATCAGCGTTCGCGAATCCTGCGTTTCAATTACGGTTTGAATTGCACCCATCACCTTGCCGGAATAGATGTTCGCCGCAGGAAGCCCGTAAGCGTATTCTTCCGACATTACCGACCGCGGGACGTTATCGGCATCTACGAAGACAAGAACACTATCAACACTATCGCCTACCCTACTCGACAATTCGCTGAATTCAGCCGTATCGTAGAAATCCGGTTCTTGCAAATAAGGATATACGAACCCGTCGAGGAAAGTGCTTACGTATCCCCCCCTTACTGCAGAATCCGCTATGCGCGAACTTGTCAAAACACTCGAAATGTTCTGCGAACCCGCCGCCGTCGCAATCGTAAGCAACACTGACAATGCGAAAGCGAAACACGCAGTCGCGCGGTTGGCAATCTGATGCGAAAACAGCAGAAATCCTAATGAAATAATCAAGAGTAATGCCAGAACAAGTTGTAAAGCTACTGTTGAAAACGCCGGGAATCTCAACAAACTCACCTGCAAATTAAACGGAATTTTCAACCGTTCGAACATCACGCCCAATTCACCCGAATTAAACAATAATATGGTGCTACCGGTCTCTGCCGTTGCCAAAACATACGCCCCACGCTCAACCGGAAGAGTTGCCTGTACGCCTTTGAGTGCGCCGAAAACCTCACTGCTGACATTCCCGCCTTGACCGCACCAAAGCCGATTCTCACTGCTGTCATAAAAAGCAAACCCATAATCACTCGCCGAGAGTGCCGTCGTCATTCCCGAAGTCGGCGACAAAAGCGTAATATCACCCTGTCTTTTTGCGAGGGCGGTTCTGCCACTCTTGAAAGTCACATAAAAATCATTCCCTGCCGAAGATGCCGAAACGATATAATCCTGCGCCGATTGTTCAGATTCGTCCGATTTAATCGGTGCGTTCACCGTGAAATCTATTTCCGGCGGTGCAAACTCTTTATCCTGCGGGAAGTCGCTCCACTTAAGCGAATACGCAGACAATCCGTCGGCTGAAACCCCCGAAATGTACAGCCCGCTCCCGGTTGATGTAAGGGAAGTCACCCGCGACAAGAGAGAATAATCCCCAACACAGACTTCACGCAGACTCGACGAAGACAAATCCCCCGATATTTCGAAGAGTTTCCATTTACCGTTATACGACACGTCTTCTTTCAAGAGGTACACATTTTCGCCGTGTGCCGCAACGAACGTGATTCTTTCACTGCTTTTATGGGCAGCTGTCACCGTACCTTTGGAATTCACCCGATACACAAACGGAATCCCGCCGTTATATTCGAGGAGATAAATCCCGCCGGTCGGTTCCGGACTTGCGGCAATCATCGGTTCAATGTTCCGCAAATCGCCCAATTCGGGATAAGATACCGCATAAGAAACCGCAAATCCGGCAACCACGGCGATTATTGCTATAATGAATACTAACTTTTTCAAAACGCCGCGCGCTCCTTTCAAATTGCTTACGACTTAGTAAGATTAATCTGTTCGGTTCCTATTTTATCAATCGAACCCCTGAACAATCTAAACAAGGAAAAATCCCCGAAAATCAGGTAACTTGCCAACATCAAAAGTGCGAGAATCGCCGCAAGCACGCTTATTACCAGAATAATTTTGAAAAATCTGTCCTTGTTCCACGACCAGAAGTTACGAAACCGCTGAAACAGTTTCGGCTTTGTGTGCGGTAAAGCGGTAATTTTTATATCGCGGTACAATTCTGCGAAATGTTTGTAGGAATGTCGGTCGATTTTCTTCCGCAAGAGGTTGTAACTCTTGAGCGGCTTCTTACTCCCTTTTTGGAGAATTTCGAGCAGAATCCGCACACATTCAAAGGTGCATTGTGCTTCGTCATTTTTCGGGTCGAGTTCGCTTAAATCGAAATAATGCGTAAAATAAATCGCATTGTCTTTCTCGATGTGAACCTGCCGCCGACTCAAAATCAAATGTAAGAGCGGATACGGCAACGGAGATGCGAAACACGCAAGCACTATATTAATGCAGATGTTTTCCTTGTCGTTAGGGGTGATGAGCTGACCTTCGCAAAACTGTTCCAGATTACGTTCGATATGATAATCAAACAAATAACACAACTCTTCCCCATGGGAGAAACATTTTACGAACGGTGACTCTTCAGTGGATTTAGGGTTCTCTTCAAAAATCGAGAGCAGTTTTTTCGCGGTTTCCCGCTTTTTCACGACCACCAACGTGTAATACGGTTTCGCAGGGGAAGCACGGTCCTGACAGACCACCACATCGTTGATTTCGCTTTTAAACACGCTCCTAACGCTGTAAAGCGTCATGTCATCGGTATGATATATCATCATCAGGGATTCTCTAAGCCTTTCTTTTTAACAACCGCATAGGCATAGGTTCTGACCATCGGCATATCCGAACAGGAAATAAGGATTTCGTAAACCCCTTCCTTGTTCGGGGCGGTGTAAATACCGTCTGCGGTAATCGTGCCGGAATCGTTTTCGGTAAGCATATAATTAAGCGTCACCGGTTCCATGTTTTTGAACAGAACGTTGAAGAAATGGCTCTCTCTCGTTCCTAACACAACGGTGGGCTGCGCCGCCGAAATGCTCTTATTCGTGATGTGTTTCAGCATGGTTTGTTCTTCGCCGGTAGGAAGCTTGACCGCCACCCACCTCAATACGATTACGACGTAGCTGGTATCTTTGGTGAGTTTCGCCGCAATCGTGAAACTCCCCCTATCGTTCATAACCTTGACCGCTGTATCGGCATATGCTATAGGCAGGTCTTTCTCCCCGAAGAGCGAGGCATCGCCGTAAATGGTATTTTTGGCAGTATTCTGCAACTTCTTATCTTCCGAAAGGTATTCAAACCCCACACTGACATGAACGTTTCCTTTGCCGAGACCATGCATGATTTCGTCCGAAAGCACAACGGTACCCTTTCTGCTGTTAACCCCCAATGCGATTTCACATATTCCCGTTGCATAGGTAGGTTCGGCGAACTTCGCACTCGAAGTCTGCTTGTGGGTCTCTGCCGTGTTTTGTGAAACCCGATTGCTCTCCTTTTCGTCAAACCAACCCGAATATTCCCGTCTGAGATGTTCACCCGATGCGGTCTTGACGTAACGTTTTGCGGTATACTCATCGATTCTGTCTATGATGTATGCACTTTTCGTGCGTTGGATTCCTATATCTGCCAACCGAATGTAATCGCCGCCTTCCCCCGACACGCGCGACTCAAGACTCGTTTTAGCGACTTCACGTTCAATCAACTCTTCGGGGGTGGCATCCGACAATCGCGTGTTAAGTATAAAGTTATCCGGCAACCCGGCGGCTTTTCCGCCGACGGTGATTTTCGCAAAGTTGGACTTAACGATGACCATTGTATCGGAATTTTCCTGCCCTTGTGCTTTCAACCAGTGAGTCAACACCACGGGAACTCCCTTTTCCGGAAGGATTTCTTCGGCTTTGATTACCAATTCATGCTCCCCATCGGCGGCAACTAAAGCAGGGGTCTGCAACACGCAATCCATGCTGAACGTCTTGTCTGAATCGGAATTTCTTATAATTTCAATTGTCAGACGAACTTTTAGATTGCTCGAATTTCCCGAATCGCCTTTCCCGCCTACGGGGATAATAGCGGGAATAGCTATATTAACGGTATAATATTCGTCGGAGTACAAACAGGCCTTGTTCAAAAACTCCGACTCAATAACGGCAGCGTTTCCGAATTTATGCTTATCCAACAGGAATAACGTAGCGTTCTCTCTGATTCGATTCGGCTGATACTCACTCTCGCCTTCGGCGATACTCGCACCGATTGAATAAACCGGTTGAGTCTCTTCTTCGCTGTACTTTATACAGAGACTGATTTCCTCGCTCTCAAGAGATTCAAACCCTTCAATCGCCGACAGTTTACGCACGCTCGCGTTTTCAAGAACGATTTCCCTGCCGGTACCGTCAATCGCAACCCCGGATTCAATCATCAGCGACAAATCATCGAGATTGTACACCGCCAGTCCGCAAACGATTCCCGCACCGAACAAAAGCGAGTTATTGAATCGGCGTTTGTTGTTAAAATAGGTTTGCTCCGCCAAGAAATCGGCGGTTGTAAGCAGTTTCCCCGGATAGTATCGATTACGCTCAAACGGCATAAGTTGCAGATTCTTCATTAGTATAAAAACCCCCGTATATATTCGTTCGCCTACGGCTTTTCGGCGTATTCCCGCCTTATTCACCCTATTCGGCTAATTTTCACTGTTTTATATAATATCACATTTTCGCAGAATGTGGCTAAACGTTTATTTAAACAATTCTAAAGATTTGTTAAAGCAAGCCCGGAACCTGCCAAAAACGCGTGAGTAACGGCTTGACGAGATAGAAAGAAAAAATCAGAGCCGTTTTACGGCCCTGATTTTAATTATATGGTGAATCCCATTTTTTATAGGGGTTCGACTAAATCAGATGTTACCAAACATCAACCGTTCCGATTACGACTTCTTTCTCAAAATCATAAACAGGTATGCTTCTCGGACCTCTTTTTTGACGCTCTTCTGATATTCTTACTGCTTCTTCGGGGGAAGTCGGACGGAAATCTATGTCATCTGCATAAAAATCCTTTGCAACAACAAAACCACTTATCCAACCTTCGGGTGTACGACCATGTATCGAACCGGTTTGACCTTCGATAACAAGTACTGCGATAAGGTCGGGAAGTTCTGCAAGAGTGGCGGCATCCGAACAACTGCCCACCGTCATTCCTTTTGAATTTACATAAAAATTGCCAGCTCTTCCGGCACTTTCAGGATAGACATCAAAAGTAGCATATTGAGACAAATCCGCTCTATCTGCCACTGTTTTTGAAGACATTCCTTGGTATAATAAAACCATTCCTCCTGCTGCAAATATAATGAGGGTTACGAGTATTGGTCTAAGAATCTCTCTTAGAATGTTCTCTGTTTTTTTCATTGCTTAATTCTCCTTCTTAAAATTTTATTTGCCAGAATATCCGTCCCCGCTCAAACTGTCCGATTTATTCTTGCGCCGAATCTCACCCCTTTCTTACGCTGTCCCGTTTTGTGTCGAGTCAGCTGTTTTACCGTAGAATCCACGTGAAAGGCGCAAGGTGATTCTCCACTGCTTTTCTTGTCTATTGTTGCTTCGCTAATTCAATCAGTTTCGCATCGAAGTCACGCCCGGGATTAGTCCAGTCTTGTGCTTCGATTTTGAAATGGTCGAGGATTACAGAATATAAAGCAAAATTAAACTTCTCGCGATTGTATACTCCAAGAAATGAGGTATCAATGCCGTCTGCGATTTTACGTTCATTAAATTCTGTCCAAATTTTTTGTTCCTCTTCCAAATCAACTTTGGAAAGGTAGAATACATCGTTTGAATCAAACCCAAAAACAGTAGAACCATCTTGATAATATCCACCGTTTTCATCGGTGCGACCGATAACACCTTTTTCAATTGCTTCCAAATAAGTCATGTCTGTCTTTTTATCTTTCATCCAATCCGAGAAAGTTTTTAATTGGTAGATGTACTCATCAGTAACCCCCTCTATTTTCTCGTTAGGAATAGGATACCTTCCGTTGTAATCCCCGGCACTTTCATATTTCCCTGATTGTGTGTTATACGTTAAAAAGTAAATCCAACGGTCTCCTTTATTCATGGGAGTCATCTCGCCGAAATTTAACAACACATCTCGACCTTCTTCAAAAGCATAATTTTGTTGCATCTCAACCACTTCACCGACGGTAATATCGCCAATTAAAACTTCAAGTATTCTCAACTTGTTATTGGCGATTCCACCTATTACGACTTGGTCTTTGTAAAAATCATCGTATTCGTAAAGCAATTCCATTTCAGCATCTTCGATAAACTCACCAATTACTGCAAAACCCGGTTTCCATTCTTTTGAACGTGCGACAAATTCCTCATAATCCTCCTTGCTCCACCCTGCATTTTTAAAGGTGGATTCTTCGTAAGATAAAGAGAGTTCTTCGGGCGAATAACCCGCAAAAGTGGATATTTCACCTAATAACGCTTCTAATACCGAAAGTTCAACCTTAAACGAATGTCCGCTCGTAACAACACCTTTGACTTCTATCCCATTTATAAATACAGGAGTAGATTCAATCGGCAAATCTTCAGAATTAGTTGATGCTGATTCGGTATTTTCATCGGGTATTTTTGTTTTTGAACAGGCTGTCAAAAGTGTTAGTAAAAGTGCTGCAATTAAAGCACTGCTGATTATTAATTTTTTCATAGAATTATTACCCCCATCTGGCTCTTAAATTTTGTGTATCGTGTTCCTGCCTTGAAGCACGAATATCTTCGTATTGGTCCGGATACCCCCCTGTATTCATTACCGAATAAGGATAATAAACAGGTCCGGTATAAGTTGTCCTCCTAATGTTATGCCCTGCCGTAGATGTCGGAGTAGAACCGGTCACCGGATGACATAATTTCAAAGCATGACCTACCTCGTGCATGAATACAGTTCGTGCCCTATCTTTTATTTGTGCATCGGTTGGACTGGGGTCTGAAGGTCCTCCGGACCCGGGTTTACCAACTTTAATTTTCTTCTGCCAAAAATCCATGCTCGTAGTCATATGGATTTCCGCCCTATACCAGTTAGAATCGCGGTTGGTTTCATCAATTGTAATTAAATTACCGCTCATATTGCGATGATAAATCCTTCCGCCGACCCCACTTTCAAGTTGCGCTCCCCTAACTAAAACCCAGTCATACGATGTTGGAGAACCGGTATTTTTAATTTCGGAAATGTTCACCTGACAATTAGAAACAGCATTCCAACCTAACACAGGAATCATAGGGCGATAGTAAATATCCATAATCAACGGACCGGTAATTGAACTACTATTAATATAAATTTTGATGTCTGTTATTGTATGCCCATTTGAACCCCGCCAGTTGTTTCCCGGAAACGCAGGCGATTCGCTCTCGATATGCGCCTCCGATTGAATCGTAACCGTACTCACTGCAATCACGCAGACAAGTAAAACCGATATAAGCCTTTTTAAAACCTTTTTTCGCATTGCTTAATTCTCCT